>JBBSSN010000334.1:0-2819 GCA_038242035.1 Actinomycetales bacterium | reverse complement strand
GGGCAAACGGCGTCGCCGTGCGCGAGCTGGACTACCACGACACGTTCCTGGCCGCGGAGTATTCCCACCCCGGGGACAACATTCCGCCGATCCTGGCCGTGGGCCAGCACGTCGGCAGCAGCGGAGCGGATCTGATCCGCGGCATTGCCACCGGCTATGAAATTCAGGTGGACCTGGTTAAATCGATCTGCCTGCATGAACACAAAATTGATCATGTGGCCCACCTCGGGCCGTCCGCGGCGGCAGGCATCGGCACGCTGCTCGGCCTGGACGCGGTAACGATCTTCCAGGCGGTGGGCCAGGCACTGCACACGACGACGGCGACGCGCCAGTCGCGCAAGGGCGAAATCTCCACCTGGAAGGCCTATGCACCGGCGTTTGCCGGAAAAATGGCGATTGAAGCGGTGGACCGGGCGATGCGCGGGCAGACGTCCCCCACGCCGATTTACGAGGGCGAAGACGGCGTTATCGCCTGGCTGCTGGACGGCCCGGACGGTTCCTACCAGGTCCCGCTGCCGGCCGAGGGTGAAGCGAAACTGGCCATCCTGGACACGTACACCAAGGAACACTCCGCGGAGTACCAGGCACAGGCCCTGATTGACCTGGCGCGGAAGCTGCACGGCCAATACCCGGAACTGGCGGATCCGGCCACGGTGAACGACCTGGTGCAAAGCATCGTCATCCGCACCAGCCACCACACGCACTTTGTGATCGGCTCCGGGGCCAACGATCCGCAGAAGTATGACCCCACCGCGTCCCGCGAGACGCTGGACCATTCGATTCCGTACATTTTCACCGTTGCCCTGCAGGACGGCGCCTGGCACCATGTGAATTCCTATGCCCCGGAGCGCGCCGGGCGTGCCGACACGGTGGACTTGTGGCACAAGGTCAGCACGGCAGAGGACCCCGAATGGACCCGGCGGTACCACTCCCTGGACCCGCAGGAAAAGGCCTTCGGCGGCTCCGTGGAAATCACGCTCACGGACGGCCGGACCATCACGGACCAGATCGCCGTTGCCGACGCCCACCCGCTGGGTGCACGGCCCTTCGCCCGTGAGCAGTACATCAACAAACTCCGCACCCTGGCCGCCGGGGAAAACGGCCGGCGGACGGTGGACGAGGCGGAAATCAACCGATTCCTGGACACCGTTCAGCGGCTGCCCGAATTGGCCGCCGGGGAATTGGATGGTCTGAACATCCAGGCGGCAGCGGGCGTCATCAATCTGGCGAACGCACCGAAGGGACTCTTCTAATGCTGTATTCCGCCACGACGCCCGGGCAAAAACGCGTTGCACTCCGGGACGGCCTGGCCTCCGGCACGATTGCGCAGTTTCCCGGCGCCTTCAATCCGCTCTCCGCGCGGCTGATCCAGGAAAAGGGCTTCGACGGCGTTTACATCTCCGGTGCGGTCCTCGCCAACGATCTGGGTCTGCCCGACATCGGACTCACCACGCTAACCGAAGTGGCCGCCCGAGCCGGGCAAATTGCCCGGATGACGGACCTGCCCTGCATCGTGGATGCCGACACCGGCTTCGGCGAACCGATGAACGTGGCCCGCAGCATCCAGGAGCTGGAAAATGCCGGTCTGGCCGGCTGCCATATCGAAGACCAGTTCAATCCCAAAAGGTGCGGTCATCTGGACGGCAAGAACGTCGTCGACCTTGACACGGCCAGCAAGCGGATCCGCGCCGCCGCCGACTCCCGCCGGGATCCGAACTTCCTGATCATGGCCCGCACGGACATCCGCGCAGTTGACGGGCTGGCGGCCGCGCAGGACCGGGCACGGGCTCTGGTGGACGCCGGCGCGGACGCCATCTTCCCCGAAGCGATGAAGGATCTCACGGAATTCGCTGCCATCAGGGCGGCGGTGGACGTACCGATCCTGGCGAACATGACCGAATTCGGAAAGAGTGAGCTTTTCACCGTGGAGCAGCTGGCCTCCGTGGGCGTAAGCCTGGTCATCTACCCGGTGACCCTGCTGCGCAGCGCTATGGGCGCGGCGGAGCGGACGCTGGATGCCATCAAGGCCAACGGAACGCAGGAATCAGCCGTGGGTCAGATGCTCACTCGTGCGCGTTTGTATGAATTGGTGGATTATGAATCCTATAATCAGTTCGATACTTCGGTCTTCAACTTCCAGATACCCGGCAAGCACTAAGGACGGCAATGACATCGACATCTGAAACCACCATCCACAAGGGTCTGGCAGGCGTGGTGGCGGACACCACGAAGATCTCCAAGGTCAATTCGGAGACCAACTCGCTGCTCTACCGCGGCTATCCTGTTCAGGAGCTGGCCGCGAAATGCAGCTTCGAACAGGTCGCCTACCTGCTGTGGTACGGCGAACTGCCGACGGCGGACCAGCTGGCTGAGTTCGAGAAGGCCGAACGTGACGGCCGGGGGCTCGAGCGGATAGTCAAGGAAGCCATTGATCTGCTGCCCACCACGACGCACCCAATGGACGTCTGCCGCACCGCGGCAAGCGTCCTCGGCGCTTCACATCCCCAGGCGGCGGACAACTCCCGCGAAGCCAACCTGAAGAAGGGTATTGACCTGCTCGCGGCCATGCCAGCCGTCGTCGCCTATGATCAGCGCCGCCGTCGCTCGCTGGCAGAAGTGCCCGCCCGCGGGGACCTGAGCTACTCCGCCAACTTCCTCTACATGACGTTCGGCGAGGAAGCCGCCCCAGAGGTCGTGGACGCGTTCAACGTTTCGATGATCCTGTATGCGGAGCACTCCTTCAACGCGTCCACTTTCACTGCACGGGTGATCGCTTCGACCCTGGCGGATCTGCATTCCGCCGTGACGGGGGCCATCGG
>JBBSSN010000333.1:0-2824 GCA_038242035.1 Actinomycetales bacterium | reverse complement strand
GGCACCGGGCGTTCGGCCGGTACCGCGGGCGTGCATGCAGAAGTGGGCGCAACGCAGACGGCGTTGGACGTCAATTTAGTGGCCGAGTACGGGATTGAGCTCCAGCAGATGGCCGACGGCGTCCGGGCTGCGGTTTATGTTGCTGTCGAAAACCTCGTGGGGTTGAACGTCAGTGAGGTTAATGTGGAAGTCAATGACGTCCATCTTCCCGGCGCCGGGCCGGAGAAGATGCCGGGTCGTTCCCGGCGCAGTGGTCTTGCGGACCGCGCCGCCGCTGCGGACCGCGCCGCCGAAAACGGGGAGCAGCTGTGAACCGAACCGTCCTGGGCATCGGAATCGGTGCGTTTCTGGCCTTCATGGCGTTTGCCTTTGGATTCTGGGGTTTCGTCGGCGCCGTAATTTTCATGGCTGCTGGGGCGCTGCTCGGGCGGGCAGCCGATGGAAAGCTGGATCTGCGCAGCGTTGTTGACGCCGTCACGGGAAGACGTTCATCCTCGTGACCGGCGGCATCGTGCGGCAGGTGGAGTCCGGTTCGCTGGCGGGTCACAACAGGATAAGCACACAGGCCCTCACCAGTGTGGCTCGAGGTGCGGCTGCTGAGATCTTCGGTGTGGCGCCTGCGGACGTGCGTGTCAGATTCGCCGACGACGGCGGCCTGCTGGCCCTGTCCCTGTCCCTGCCGATCGGCATCCCGCCGCTGACCGCCGTCGTGCGCGATCCCGGCCGGGTCGCCGCTCAAGGAGGCCCCCTTTGGTCCCGTGCAGTCCAGGCGAAAGTTACTATCCTTGACCGGGTGGCGACGCTGAGCGGATCCGGCCTGAGCCGCGTGAATATTCGGATCACCGGAGTCCGTGCGACCGATCGGAGCCGAGTCCGATGAAAAAGTGTGTCCGATGAGTAGACCTGTCTCCGACGAGAAGTTAATGGAGCGAGTGATCCGGCGCGAGACGCATTCCTCCCGGGCTGCCCTCTCCGCTGTTGCGGCGGCGACTGTCACTCTGATTGGGGTTTACTGCCTGCTGGAAGCCGCACTGCGTGCGCTTGACCAGCCGCCATGGCTGGCGGATCCGCTGACAGCTGCCCAGCGGCTGGCGGACCTTCCCGAAGGGATTGAACCGGCGTTGCTGGGCGCGCTGGGAGCTCTGCTGGCCTTGCTCGGGCTGATATTTTTTCTTACCGCGGTACTGCCCGGGAAGCGGTCACGACATGTGATTGCCGATGATCGGTTGGCCGTGGTGGCCGATGACGAGGTGATTGCTTCGGCGTTAGCCCGGTGCGCCAGGCTTGCGGCCGGGGTTACCCGGGAGCAGGTCCTGGTGGTCCTTTCGCGGCGGGCCGTGACGGTCAATATCCGTCCCACCTCAGGAATCCTGGTGGATGAGCCGGCGGTACTTGCCGCTGTGCAGGAGGAAGCGGCCCGGATGGCACTCGAACCGCGGCCGCAAGTACGAATTAACGTGGCCGCCGCCGGGGTGGTCGGCGTATGAACGGCACGCCGCGGGCCCTCAACCGGCTGCTCCTGGCCCTATTGGGGCTGATCTTCCTAGGATCAGGAGTGCTGCTGATCCTCCTGGCTTCAATCCCCGTGGTGGGGCGTTGGTGGCAGGACTGGGCGAAGCCCGCTACGGATCAGCTGAGCGCTCTGGCGGCGAGGACGATAGTGTCCGGGCGCAGTAATAGCTGGATCTGGATAGTGGTATCGCTGGTTCTGGTGGCGCTGATTATTGCGATGGTGGCGTGGATGGCGAACCAGGGCAAGGGACGCAGCAACATTCTTGCGGATGAATATGGTGACGCGGAGGACGACGGCGCCGCCGGACGGGTGGTCATCAGCGGCGCCGTGGCGGAACAGGCGCTTAAAAAGGCGTTGGCCGAACGTACGGATCTGCTGGCAGCGACGGTAAGCACCTACGAGGTACGCGGCCAGCCGGCCCTGCGGGTGCACGTTTTCCCGCGGCAAGGAGTGTCCCCGCACAAGGTGGCCGCAGAGGTGTCCGCCCTGGTCCGGGCGCTGGATCTGGTGGTCGGCCGTCAAATACCGGTTCTGCTGAGTATTGGATCGGGGACGCGGACCCGGTTTACCAAGGCTGACCGCGTTGCGTAGGGCACAGCCGGGCACGTCTTAGATCCGCGGAACCAGCCAAACCGAGCTGTTCCCGGCCAAGACGCCGCCGTCCGCCGCGGAGCCGGCGCTGGCCAGCTCTACTGTGTAACCTCCGGGCAGCGGGATCGGCTCGTTGCCGGCGTTCGCCAGCACCAGCAGCGATCCGTTACGGTAGGCGAGGATCCCCTCGCCGGGCCTGTTGAGCGGGCTCCAGATCAGCAGTCCGTGTCCGGCATCGAGGCGCGCACGCAGGGCCAGTGCCCGGCGGTAGAACTCCAAGGTGGAGCCGGGCTTTCCTTCCTCGCGGTCCACGGCATATTCCGCAAATGTCTCCGGCTGCGGAAGCCACGGCAACTGCGCCGTGCCGTTGTTGGCCCTGTCGGTGTTGGCCCTGTCGGTGGCACTGTCAGCAGGGACACCGTCAGCGGGGCCGCCAAATCCATAGCCTGGGGCATCCGCCCGCCAGGGTAAAGGCACACGGCACCCATCCCGGCCGCGTTCCGCCCCGTTGGTCCGAAAAAATGAGGGGTCCTGGCGGTCATCCGCTGCCAAGGTGGTGTGCTCCGGAAGCCCCAGCTCCTCACCTTGATATAGATATGCCGATCCGGGCAGGCCCAGCATGATCAAGGTCGCGGCGCGTGCCCGTCTGAGACCGAGTTCCTCATCGGGCTGCTCGTCCTCGGAGCTGATGCCCTTGGGGAAAGTCGTGGGATCGCTGAG
>JBBSSN010000332.1:0-2836 GCA_038242035.1 Actinomycetales bacterium | reverse complement strand
CGTAGCGCAGCAGTCCGCCGATCCGGTCATCACGTTCGTAGACGGCCACGGTGTGCCCGGCACGGGTCAGCTGCTGGGCCACGGCCAGGCCCGCGGGACCGGAACCGATGACGGCAACGGTCCGCCCGGTGAGCCGTGCCGGCGGGAGCGGTTTGACCCAGTCCTGGTCAAAGGCCTGTTCGATGATGGAGACTTCCACCTGTTTGATGGTCACCGCCGGCTGGTTGATGCCCAAAACGCAGGAGGATTCACACGGCGCCGGGCAGAGCCGTCCGGTGAATTCCGGGAAGTTGTTCGTCGCATGCAGCCGCTCCACCGCTTCCTCACCCTTGTCCCGCCAGATGAGGTCGTTCCATTCCGGAATCAGGTTGCCCAGCGGGCAGCCCTGGTGGCAGAACGGGACACCGCAGTCCATGCAGCGCCCGGCCTGGCTGCGCAGTACGCCTTTCTCCTGCGCCTCGTAGACTTCCTTCCAGTCCATAATGCGCACGGGCACCGGCCTGCGCGGCTGGGTAACGCGGTCACGTACCTTCAAAAATCCCCGTGGATCAGCCACCGGTAACCTCCAGAATCCTCTGCCAGACTTCGGCCCCGTCCGGGTCAAGACCCTCGTTGGCGGCGTCCAGGCGCGTTTGCAGTACAGCGGCGTAGTCCCGCGGCAAAACCTTGGTGATGCGCGCGGCGGTGGCATCGAAATCCGTCAGCAGCCGTGCGGCCAGGGCCGAATCCGTTTCTTCCTGATGCCGGTTCAGCAGATCCCTGACCAGGCTCCGGTCCTGCTCGTCCAAGGGCAGCAGCTGAAGTTCCCCGGAATCCAGGCTCTGGATATTGACCTTGGCCGGCTGCAGGTCCAGTACGTACGCCGTCCCGCCGGACATCCCGGCGCCGAAGTTGCGCCCGGTCCGTCCCAGGATCAGGGCCCGGCCGCCGGTCATGTATTCGCAGCCATGATCACCAATACCCTCGACGACGGCGACGGCGCCCGAGTTACGCACCAGGAACCGCTCCCCCACCTGGCCGCGCAGGAACATTTCCCCGCTGGTGGCGCCGTAGCCGATCACGTTGCCGGCAATCACATTGTCCTGCGCGGGGAAGACATTCGTGCGGTCCGGACGGACGATGATCCGGCCGCCGGAGAGCCCCTTGCCAACGTAGTCATTGGAGTCGCCGAAGAGCCGCAGCGTGATGCCGGCCGGTAGGAAGGCGCCGAGTGACTGGCCGGCCTGGCCGGTCAGCGTGACGTCGATGGTGTCCGTGCCCAGCACATCGATGCCGAATTTCTTCGTCACCTCGTGGCCGAGCATGGTGCCCACGGAGCGGTCCGTGTTCACCACGCCGACGGAGATCTTTACCGGTGTCCGGTCGCTGAGGGCCTCGGCGCTGAGGGTAATCAGCTGCTGGTCAAAGTGCTTGTCCAGCTCGTGGTTCTGCGGCACCAGATTGTGCAGCGGCGCGTCGGCGTCGAAATCCATTCCCGTCAGGATCGGATCCAGATCCAGGCCCTCGGCCTTCCAATGGTTGATCGCCTCGCGGGCATCGAGGGTGTCGGCATGGCCGATCGCCTCCTCAAGGCTGCGGAAGCCGAGCTGCGCGAGGATTTCGCGGACCTCCTCGGCCAGGAATTCGAAGAAGTTGACCACGAACTCGGGCTTGCCGGTGAAGCGCTGGCGCAGCTCGGGATTCTGCGTGGCCACGCCCACCGGACAGGTGTCCAGGTGGCAGACCCGCATCATCACACAGCCGGAGACCACCAGCGGCGCGGTGGCGAAGCCGTACTCCTCGGCCCCGAGCAGCGCGGCAATCACCACGTCGCGGCCGGTCTTGAGCTGGCCGTCCACCTGCACCACCACGCGGTCGCGCAGGCCGTTGAGCATCAGCGTCTGCTGCGTCTCGGCCAGGCCCAGTTCCCACGGGACTCCGGCGTGCTTGAGGGAGTTCAGCGGACTGGCGCCGGTGCCGCCGTCGTGCCCGGACACCAGGACGACGTCGGCCTTGGCCTTGGTCACGCCGGCCGCCACGGTGCCGATCCCGACTTCGGAGACGAGCTTGACGTGCACCCGGGCCGAGGGATTGGCCCGCTTGCAGTCGTAGATCAGCTGGGCCAGGTCCTCGATCGAGTAGATATCGTGGTGCGGCGGAGGCGAAATCAGGCCCACGCCGGGCGTGGAGTGCCGCGTGCTGGCGATCCACGGGTACACCTTGCGTGCCATCAGCTGCCCGCCCTCACCGGGCTTGGCACCTTGGGCCATTTTGATCTGGATGTCCGTGGCGTTGGTCAGGTACAGGCTGGTGACGCCGAACCGCCCGGAGGCAACCTGTTTAACCGCCGAGCGGCGCCGGGGGTCCAGCAGCCGGTCCACGTCCTCGCCGCCCTCACCGGTGTTGGATTTTGCCCCGAGCTGGTTCATCGCGATGGCCAGCGTCTCGTGCGCCTCCTGTGAAATGGAGCCGTAGCTCATCGCTCCGGTGGAGAAGCGCTTGACGATGCTGGCGACGGACTCCACCTCGTCGATGGGCACGGCCGGGCGCACTCCATCCTTGAATTTCAGCAGACCGCGCAGAGTCATCAGGTTCTTGGACTGATCATCGATGCCGCTGGTGTACTGCTTGAAAATGTCGTAGCGGCGCTCCCGGGTGGCGTGCTGCAGGCGGAAGACGGTGTCCGGGTTGAACAGGTGCGGCTCGCCCTCGCGGCGCCACTGGTATTCGCCGCCATTGAGCAGCGGACGGTGCGGCTCCTCGACGCCGTCGGCCGGATACGCCATGGCATGCCGTGCGGCAACTTCCGCCGCGATCACGCCCAGACCGATCCCGCCGAGCTGGGAATTGGTGCCGG
>JBBSSN010000331.1:0-2839 GCA_038242035.1 Actinomycetales bacterium | reverse complement strand
TATTCATACCGAAATGACGCAGAATCTGGTGGATGACGCGGACTTCAATTCCTGGATCCTGGGCCGGACTCCGGCGCGGCGCTGGGGCACCGTTGCGGACCTGATCGGCCCGGTGGTCTGGCTGGCCTCGGATGCCTCCAAATTTGTGAACGGTCAGACGATTTTCGTTGACGGCGGCATGACGGTGGTGGTATAAGATGAGTAAAATTGCGGCCCTGCCTGCCAGCGCTCCCGCCGTGGTGGCCCACGGTGCCGGGGATCTCCGAATTGAAGACGTGAAGCTGAAGCAGCCCGCCGCCGATCAGGCGGAGGCGATCGCCGCGGTGGAGGCCGACGTCGTGATCGAATCATCGGGCAGCCACCAGGGACTCTCCTCGGCGATCAAGGGAGCGGTCCGCGGCGGCACGGTGGTGATGGTTGGGCTGCTGCCCTCCGGGCCGCAGCCCGTGGCGATCTCGCTGGCCATCACCCGCGAGCTGGAGCTGGTCGGTTCCTTCCGGCTCAATGATGAAATTGATGACGTGATCAAGGCACTGGAGGATGGCTCACTCTTCATCGACCCGGTGGTGACCCACGAGTTCCCCTTGGACCGGGGCCTGGAAGCCTTCGAGGTGGCGCGCAATTCCGCGGACTCCGGCAAGGTGCTGCTGAAATTCACTCCCTGACGGCATCGACCCGCTACGTCACATTCGGCGCCTCCCGACGAAAGCCCTTCTGGCTGCGCGGACTCGAGGCTAGGCTGGACGAAACACGCCCGCAATCAATTCTGGAGGATGTATGTCTGCACAAATCGGCGTCACAGGTCTCGCTGTCATGGGTGCAAATCTGGCCCGCAACCTGGCCCGCAACGGGTTCACGGTCGCCCTGCACAACCGCTCCGTCGCAAAGACGGATGCGCTGTTGGAAAAGCACGGCGGGGACGGGGAGTTCATTCGCACCGAGACCCTGCAGGAATTGGTGGACTCGCTGGAGAAGCCGCGCCGGGTGCTCATCATGGTCAAGGCGGGAGCTCCCGTGGATTCAGTCATTGATCAGCTGGTGCCGCTGCTGGAGCCGGGCGACATCGTCATTGACGGCGGAAATTCGCACTTCCAGGACACCCGCCGCCGCGAGGCCGCCCTTGCAAAGAAAGACCTGCACTTTGTCGGTATCGGTGTCTCCGGCGGTGAGGAGGGCGCGTTGAACGGCCCGTCCATCATGCCCGGAGGCTCGAAGGAGTCATACGCCGCGCTGGGACCGCTGCTGGAGAAAATCTCCGCCCATGTGGACGGGAAACCCTGTTGTGCCTGGATCGGCACCGATGGCGCCGGCCACTTCGTGAAGATGGTGCACAACGGCATTGAGTATGCGGACATGCAGGTTATTGGCGAGGCATTTGACCTGCTGCGCTCCGGCGCGGGCATCGAGCCGGCCGAGCAGGCCAAAATCTTCACCGAGTGGAACCAAACCGAGCTGGCGTCGTTTTTGATCGAAATCACAGCGGAGGTGCTCGGCCACACCGACGCGCGGACCGGAGAGCCCTTTGTCGACGTCGTCGTCGACGCCGCAGGCCAGAAGGGTACCGGGCGCTGGACCGTCATCTCCGCACTCGAACTCGGTTCGCCGACGTCGGGCATTGCAGAATCAGTCTTCGCGCGCGCGCTGTCCTCGCAGGCGGCACAGCGTGTGGAGGCTCAGGAAAAGCTGGCCGGCCACGAGGAGAAAATCGCCGTGGGCGAAGGATTCGTCGAAGATGTCCGGCAGGCATTGTTCGCGTCCAAGCTGGTCAGCTACGCGCAGGGACTGGATATGCTCACGGGCGCGGCAAAGGAATACAGTTGGGACCTGAAGCTGGACGAAATTGCCGGGCTCTGGCGCGGCGGCTGCATTATCCGCGCCGAGCTGCTCAAGGACATTACCAAGGCCTACGCCGCCGCGGACAAGCCCGCCAACCTGCTGTTCGCGCCGGCCTTTAGTGCAGCCATCGCCGGCGCGTTGCCGGCCTGGCGCCGTGTCGTCGCCACCGCTGTGCAACTGGGCATTCCGGTCCCGGTATTCTCCTCCTCGCTTGCCTACTATGACGGTCTGCGGCGCAAGCGGCTGCCGGCTGCACTGACGCAGGGTCTGCGGGATCTGTTCGGCGCACACACCTACCACCGGGTGGACGACGACGGTACCTTCCATACGCTCTGGGGCGAGGACAAGTCCGAGGTCGAAGCGGAGGACACGCACTAACCTGCCGAGCAGATCGACAAACTCGGCAAGCGCCCATGTTCTGCTAAACAGATGTTTTCCAGAACACGGGCGCTCAGTGGTTGCAACGGGCTCCCAGCGCGCACTGGGGGACCGTCCGGAAACCAGCGCCGTCGCCGGCAGGGCCGGCAAGGCCGGAGGAACGTAACCAAGTTCCTATAACTGCGAACGGCAAATTAGTTTGAGAAAGTTTCGTCGCTGATATTTGCAGACGCAGCCATGAGTTCGAGACCCAGGATTCGTGGTCGCGGGCTTTGTGGGTGGATATCAGATACTGGTCACGGTGTACCGCCGACAGGGGCGTCCGGATGACGCGCCCGACTGCGGGATAAACGCCGTCGTCCCTTGTCGTCCCTGGTGCTGACCGGTCATAATCGGCGAATGGTGCGAAGCGTTGCGGCCTTAGCCGATATTCACGGCGTGTTGCCGGTTCTGGAGGCTGTGTTGGCCGAGCCGGCCGTGGCCAGTGCCGATCTTGTTGTTGTAGCAGGTGACCATGCCTCAGGGCCTCAGCCGACCCAGGTGCTGGATCGGCTGGCCTCTCTCGGTGAGAGGATCCGCCTGGTTCGTGGCAACGCCGACCGCGAACTGGTCGCCTTGGCCCGAG
>JBBSSN010000330.1:0-2843 GCA_038242035.1 Actinomycetales bacterium | reverse complement strand
CGCCAGCCTCATCGTGGCTCGGAATAGGACAACAAAGCATTGACCTGACGAAGCTGGAGCGTCCGTTTCGAGACCAGGTATAAAAGCGGGCAACATATAAGGGAAGCCAGTAAAACTGACATGCCCACTTGCTCGTGCAGCAATCCCTTCTATCGGCAGGTTCCGCTTGAGCTTGCGCTGGCGGTCCCTGTCAACTTGTAGGCCGAATTCCCCCTGAGTTACGTGCACCATAACGGCAATTCCAGCCAATGGGAATAGGAGGTGCGCTGCCGAAGCGCGTAAACGCCAATTCCGTGCCCGGTCATCGCCGCATCAGCGCCGATATCGAGCGGTCGTACGCGGCATTCGCGCACCGAGGCGGATTCGCCGGTACCGTGGAGGAAATGGCGACCCGTCCGCGGTGGCCAAATCCCGGGGTCCGCTGGGGGCCCGGCTAAGCTTGTGGACATGGCGACTAGAACTTCCCCCGCCCGCCCGTCTGCCGGCCGTTCGGGCGGTACCTCCGGGCGCTCCCCGAAGACCACTAACCGGCCGGCCTCATCGGAAAAACACTCGGGCACGCAACCGAGGTCACAGTCGCGCGCAAAAGCGCCCGAGCCGGAGCCGGAAATCCGTCCCATCTGGCCGGTGCGGATCATGTCCGCCTGCTGGCAGGGAATTGGACACCTCATCGGCGGCGTTATCCGCAGGATGGGACGGGATCTGAGTGCACTGCCCCCGGAGGAACGCCGTGACGGCAGCGGTCTGTTCTTCGTGCTGCTTGCCGTTTTCATCGCGACCTTTGAATGGTGGGGGCTGACGGGCGGGTTCGTTAATGGCGTGCACGGCGTCCTGCGCGGTACGTTCGGCTGGTTCGCCGTCGTCCTTCCTCCGATGCTGCTGATCTTCGCCATCCGGGTCTTCCGCCGGCCCGCGGATGTGCGGGGGAACAATCGCGTTGCCATCGGCTTCAGCCTGCTCACGCTCGCCGGAACGAGCCTGGCCCATGTCGGTGGGGGCATGCCGGGGCCGGGCGGCGATTTCGCGGACCTGCAGGCCGCGGGCGGCATGCTCGGTTTCCTGGCCGGCGGTCTATTGGCAGGGGTCAATGTCTGGCTGGCCGTGGCCGTCTGGTCCGTGCTGGCGTTCGTTAGTGTGCTGATCCTGACGGCCACGCCGTTCCGGGCGATTCCGACGCGGTTGCGGGTGCTGTACGAGGCCCTGATGGGGCAGTATCCGGACGAGGCGGCAGCGGACGCCGAAGGACATGATCAGAGTTACCTCTACGACGAGGACAGTAAGGCATCCGGGCGGAACACCGATGCCCCCGCCGGCAGGAAAAAGGGCAAGGGGCTGTTCGGGCGCAAGCGCGAGCCCGATGATGGCGGTCTGCTGGACGGTTACGTCGGGGACGAGGCCTTTGAGCGCGCGCTGATTGACGACGACGCCACGCATCCCGAGCCGTCGGCCGGCGCTGTCCCGGCACGGGCTGAGCCGGCGGTGGCTCCCGGCGTCCGCCGCCCCACCCAGGCCGAAATCGCCGCGGACAAGATCAAGGCCCGGCAGGGGCTGCCCACCAGTACGGATGCCGCTCCGGTGACGGAAGCCATTTCCACCGTGGCTGCGGGCATCGTCGGTGCGGGCTCGATTCCCACGGGGTCCGGTGCTGCAGCCACGGCGGCCGTACCAACGGTTCCGGTACTGTCCCGGGTTCCGGCTCCGCAGCCGCCGATTCCGCAGCGCACCGAGCAGCTCTCGCTCGCTGGGGACGTCACCTACACACTGCCCGGCGCCGAACTGCTGGCTCCCGGCACACCGCCGAAGGAACGCTCCGAAGCCAATGACTCCGTCGTCGCCGCCCTGACCGATACGCTGACGCAGTTTAACGTGGACGCGCAGGTAACCGGCTTCTCCCGCGGGCCAACCGTGACGCGTTACGAGATAGAGCTCGGTTCCGGCACCAAGGTCGAGCGTGTCACGCAGCTGTCCAAGAACATTTCCTACGCGGTTGCCAGTGCCGATGTCCGCATCCTCTCGCCCATTCCGGGCAAGTCCGCCATCGGTATCGAAATCCCGAACACGGACCGCGAAACCGTGTCGCTGGGGGACGTGCTGCGGAGCCAGAACGCGCGCCGCAATGAGCATCCGATGGTGATGGGCGTCGGCAAGGACGTGGAAGGCGGCTTTGTGGTGGCCAACCTGGCCAAGATGCCGCACCTTCTGGTGGCCGGAGCCACCGGGGCCGGCAAGTCCTCGTTCGTGAACTCGATGATCACCTCCATCCTGATGCGGGCCACCCCGGATGAGGTGCGGATGGTGATGGTGGACCCCAAGCGCGTTGAACTGACCGCCTATGAGGGTGTCCCGCACCTGATCACGCCCATCATCACGAACCCGAAGAAGGCCGCCGAGGCGCTGCAGTGGGTGGTCCGTGAAATGGACACCCGCTACGACGACCTCTCCAACTACGGCTTTAAGCACATCGACGACTTCAACAAGGCCGTGCGCGCCGGCAAGGTGCACCCGCCGGTGGATTCCAAGCGCGTCGTCAAGCCGTACCCGTACCTGCTGATCATTGTGGACGAGCTCGCGGACCTGATGATGGTCGCCCCCCGCGACGTTGAGGATTCGATTGTCCGCATCACCCAGCTGGCCCGTGCCGCGGGGATCCACCTGGTGCTGGCCACCCAGCGTCCCTCCGTTGACGTGGTGACCGGTCTAATCAAGGCCAATGTCCCATCGCGGATGGCGTTCGCGACGTCCTCGGTGACGGATTCCCGCGTCGTCCTGGACCAGCCCGGTGCGGAGAAGCTGATCGGCCAGGGAGATGCGCTCTTCCTGCCGATGGGCGCCTCCAAGGCCAT
>JBBSSN010000329.1:0-2854 GCA_038242035.1 Actinomycetales bacterium | reverse complement strand
GGTCCGTCCAGGCGCTGGAGGTTGCAGTTGATCACAAAGTTCAGGTTGTCGAGCTTGTCGTTGGCCGCGAGCTGGAGCAGGCCGCGGCTTTCCGGCTCGTCCATTTCGCCGTCGCCCAAAAATGCCCAGACCTGCTGGTCCGAGGTGTCTTTGAGGCCGCGGTTGTGCAGGTAGCGGTTGGACTGCGCCTGGTAGATCGCGTTCATCGGGCCGATCCCCATCGAGACCGTGGGGAACTCCCAGAACTCCGGCATCAGCCGCGGGTGCGGGTAGGAGGAAAGCGCGTGGCCTTCCTTGGACTTTTCCTGCCGGAAGCCGTTCAGGTCCTCTTCGCTCAGCCGGCCTTCCATGAAGGCGCGGGCATACATGCCGGGGGAAGCGTGGCCCTGGAAGAAGATCTGGTCTCCGCCGCCCGGATGATCCTTCCCGCGGAAGAAGTGGTTGAAACCTACCTCGTAGAGCGTTGCGGCGCCGGCATAGGTGGAGATGTGCCCGCCCACGCCGATGTCCGGACGCTGTGCCCGGTGCACCATAATGGCGGCGTTCCAGCGCAGCCAGGCACGGTATTTGCGCTCAATCTCCTCGTTGCCGGGGAACTCGGGCTCCTGGTCCGCCGGGATGGTATTGACGTAGTCCGTGGTGGTCACCATCGGCACGCCCACGCTCTGCGCACCTGCGCGCTGGAGCAGACTGCGCATAATGAACTGGGCGCGCTCGGTGCCTTGCTCCTGGATCAGGGAGTCCAGTGACTCGATCCATTCCGCGGTCTCTTCCGGGTCCCTATCGGGAAGCTGGTGGGTTAACCCGCTCAGGATGTGGGAGTTCTCTTCGCCTGCGGCCACGTCAGACCTCTCTTAAAGACAGTATTTCCGGCCCTCAGCTGTGGCTGTGGGCACACAACGAATACTCTAGTCCGGGTTAGGCCAGACTGCGTAGCCGGTGCGACGCCGGGAGCCGCCGGGAGCCGCCGGGAGCCGGCCGGAGCCGCACCTCCCCGTACCATTAGGAGCAGTACGACGGCTGCTGACTTGTTGCGGGCTGCTTTAGGGTGTTGGCTGGAGTAAGGCACATCACTTTGGAGCCGCGTCCGGAAGTCCTCATAAGCTTCCGGACCAGGCTGCGCGTGAGCAGGTGATGGCAAGAGCAGTTCGTAAAGGCCCGACAATCTGTAAAATAGACATTTAGAACACAACATCAACGGAGCGCTGATGCGTTTCAAGCAGGAGGAACAACGTGAGCGAGGCCGACGCCGGCACTGTAGTTAATGTGGCGGGCAAATTGGGTTTCAAGGATGGCGATCTGATCCAGGAACTCGGGTACGACGACGACGTTGATTTTGCTCTGCGCGACAGTGTTGAAGAACTGGTCGGGTCCGAGCTGCTGACCGAGGAGGACCACGACGTCGTTGATTCCGTGCTCCTGTGGTGGCGGGCCGACGACGGCGATCTGGTCGACGCGCTGGTCGACTCGCTGACGACGTTGGACGAGGGTGGCATTGTGTGGGTGCTGACCCCGAAAAACGGACGCGTCGGTTACGTGCCGCCGGCGGAGATCCAGGAAGCCGCACCGACAGCCGGTCTGCATTCCACCACGACGGTTGGCGTTTCAACTGACTGGGCCGCAACAAGGCTCGCCCCGCGCAAGAAGCCGTGACGGGGGACATGGCGGCAGCTTCCCCGGGAGCCGGGACGGAGCCCACGGAATTCGGGACACCGGTCATTGGTGAACCAGCTCCGGATTTCGAGCTTTCAAACCAGTTTGGCGAGCGGATCTCGCTTGCGTCCCTGCGCGGAGGCAACGTCGTCGTCGTTTTTTATCCTTTTGCCTTTTCCGGCATTTGCACCGGCGAAATGTGTGAGCTTCGGGACAATCCCGGTGATTTTGCCACCGCCCGGGCACGTGTTCTGGCCGTCTCTGTGGACAGCAAATACGCGCTGCGTGCCTATGCCGAGGCCGAAGGACTTGAGTTCGACCTGCTGGCCGATTTCTGGCCGCACGGAGAAACGGCACGCCGCTATGGCGTCTTTGACGCAGATCGGGGCATGGCGGGGCGGGGGACCTTTGTCATCGACGCCAACGGTATTCTGCGTGATGCCTTCAGCTCCACCGCCGGCCAGGCACGTTCGCTGGACCGGTACCGCAAGGCTCTCGCGGAACTCTAGAATCGGGGCTTCTGCGCATGGGTGAGATCACGGACCGGCCACCGGTCGGAATCGGCATGACGGGCTTTGCGAGTTCCCCGCCACAGGCCGGCAGCCTCGAGCCATCCGCGGCGGAGCTCCCGGTGCTGGCCCGGATCGCGGGTCTGCTGCAGGATGCGAAACTGGCCATTTTGACAGGTGCAGGACTCAGCACCGATTCCGGCATTCCGGATTATCGCGGTCCCGGTTCTGTTCCGCGCACGCCGATGACCTACCAGGAGTTCGTCGGGGACGGCGCCCTGCGGCAACGATACTGGGCCAGGAACCACCTTGGCTGGCGGCACCTGCGCCACGCTGCTCCGAACGCCGGGCATTATGCCGTGGCGGCTCTGGAACGACATGGCCTGACCCGTGGGATCATCACGCAGAACGTCGACCGGCTGCACGAAGACGCCGGCGCGGTGAACGTGGTGGATCTGCACGGGCGTTTCGACCGCGTTGTTTGCCTGAACTGCCGCAATGTCATCAGCCGCAGCCACCTTGCCGCCGAGCTCGAAAGCCTCAATCCGGGGTTCGTGGAGCTCGTCGAAGCCGAAGGCCCCATTGCAGCAGCTCCGGATGCAGACGCCGCACTGGTGCAGGAGGAACAGATAGCGCGATTCATCATTGCGGACTGTGAAGTATGCGGTGGCATGCTCAAACCGGATTTTGTC
>JBBSSN010000328.1:0-2863 GCA_038242035.1 Actinomycetales bacterium | reverse complement strand
TACGGCAGCCATGTCCAAGCCCGCCACCATCAAGGGAGTCGACGCCGCGTCGGCGTTCGCGGTCACGGTTGAACCGGACGGCGGATCCGAAAAGCCCACGCTGCCTCCCCTGGCGGCGCTGCCATTGAACGCATAGGTCCCCGGCTCGACCGCAGGACTCTGCACGGGTCCGAACCGAGATGTCGCTAAGTGCCGCTATAACGTCCTTTTAGCGGCACATAGCGACGTTTCGATCGCCCTTGGTTGGCTGCCTGAACACGCGGCGGTCCCTCCTCAGCCCCGGCGGCGTTTAATTTCCCCGGTTGCCTGCGGCAACACGGTGAACAGGTCCCCGATGACACCGAAATCCGCGATCTCAAAAATCGGGGATTCAGCATCGCGGTTCACCGCCACTATTATCCTGGACGTCTGCATCCCGGCCTTCTGCTGGATGGCTCCGGATATCCCCGCTGAAATGTACAGCTGCGGGGAGACCGTTTTGCCCGTCTGTCCTACCTGCGCGGAGTGCTCGATCCAGCCCGCATCCGTAGCCGCACGGGAGGCCCCCACGGCGGCGCCGAGTGCATCCGCCAGCTCCTCAACCGGGCCAAAGTTTCCGTCCACGCCACGGCCACCGGCTACGACGATCCGCGCTTCGCCCAGCTCCGGACGTCCGCTGGCGGGCTTGGCGCTGCGGTCGATGATCTTCGCTGTCAGGCTCGCGGCACCGAAGCTCACGCTCACGGCTTCCACCCCGGGTTCCGCGGGGCCCGCTGCTGCTTCGGCGTGGACGCTGTTGGACTTCACCGTGATGATGGACATAGCCGTCGTAGCCCGGCACGTGACGGCGTAGGAACCCGCCAGCACGGATTTTTGCGCGTCAAGTCCGGCGTCCAGCCCCACGGCATCACAAATCACTCCGGCGGACAGCGCGATACCCAGCCGGGCGGCGATTTCCTTGCCCTCGGCGCTGTTCTCCAACAACACCGCGGCCGGTTGCAGCTTCCCGGCCACCTGCGCCAGGAAATCTGCCTTCGGCGCTGCGAGATAGTCGAACAACTCGCTCTGCTCACTCTGGTAGATCCGCCCCACGCCATACGCGCCGAGGCCGGCCTGGGCAGCCGGGGAGAGCGGTCCGGCGAGGGCCACGACCGGCTCCCCCGCCGCCCGGGCCAGCGTCAGCAGCTCCTGCGTGCGCTTGGAAATCCCGGCGTCAGCGGCAGCGCCATACTGGTCAACAAAAACGAGAACTGCAGACATGTTCTGGCCCTTCCGGCTTAGAGCAGTTTCTGGGCGGCAAGGAAGTCAACCAGCAGGACGCCGGCGTTTCCTTCGTCCGCGATGATGGTGCCTGCGGTCCGCGCCGGCCGGGCCTGCGCGGAATCGATGGCGGTCCAGGATCCGGCGCTGCCCACCTGCGCCGGATCCACACCGATGTCGGCCAGGCTCAACGTGGTCACCGTCTTCTTCTTCGCGGCCATAATTCCCTTGAAGTTCGGGTAGCGGGGCGAATTGATCTGGTCCGTCACGGAGACAACCGCGGGCAGCGCAGCCGCGATGACTTCCGCCTCCGTATCGCCGTCCCTGCGGATGACCGCCTGACGCGTGCCGCCGCCGTCGGCCTGCGCGCCGTCGGAGGTGACCTCCAGCGACGCGGCGAAGGTCAGCTGCGGCAGTTCCAGCCGTGCGGCAAGCTGGGCGGGGACCAGCGAGGTCTCCCCATCAGTGGAAGCCATCCCCGTGATGATCAGATCCACCGGGTGCTCCGCCTTAGACAGATGGCGTACCACAGCCGCGAGCGCCAGGGACGTGGCCGCGGCGTCGGATCCGGCGAGCGCGTCGTCGCTGAGGTGCACCCCCTCGAAGGCGCCGATCTGCAGGGCTTTCTTGACCGCCGCCACTGCGGCTGCCGGACCCATCGTGAGCGCGGTGACATTATTGCCAGCCGCCGCTCCGCCACGTTCCTCCACCAGCGTCAGTGCCGCTTCGAGAGCGTATTCATCCAGTTCGGAGAGGATACTGTCCGTGCGTACGACGGTATGGTCTTCGGCACTCAATTGCCGATTCAGCTGAGCATCCGGTACATGTTTGACCAGGACCACTATGTTCAGTGCCGAATTTTCCACTGCTGCCCTTCATCCTGCCGGTGTTATAGATTCCTCCCCGAGCTTAGTGCGTCCACGCCGACGGCCGGTATTTTCCGCTTCCATGCGCGGTGCCTCCGCCTCGGGTATGAGCGCTTCGCCTCGGTCTCCGGCCGCGGCCGGATGCTTCGCGATCCTGCAACGGCGAGGCAACAGACACGACTTGAGACGTATTGACTGCCCGAAACCTCACCAAGCGTTACGGCATGACCACGGCACAGGCCGGGCTGGATCCGGACGTGACCGCCGGCGATTCTGTCGCCGTCACGGGTCCCGCGGGTTCAGCGAAGACAACCCTGCTGCACATCCTGGCCGGCATTGTGATGCCCGACGACGGCACCGTACGTTTTGCGGGCCCCGCCGGTGAAGTGCTGGTCGGCGTTGCGGCCCGCTGCGCCCGAATAGTGCGGCTGGCCGACGGACAGATCATCAGCGACCGCGCCGCAGATGCCCGCGCGGCTCCCCCGGGCCTTCGGCAATGAGGGCGCTGCTGCCGTTCCGGCTCCTGATTTTGTCGTCCCGCCCCGGCGCTTCCTCCCGGTCCGTGGCTCGTACTCGCGGCTCTATCAATCGCTGTGCCTCGCTCCGGGAATCGCGGTGGTCTGGCTGGCGCTGCCGGCTACGGCGTCGTGGCTGCGCAAGATGGGGTCGCCACAGAAAACGGAATAAATCGTACGGTAAGGCGTTCGGAACGGCGTGCCGCATATGCTCGACGCCTGACGGCCACAGCTACACCAGCC
>JBBSSN010000327.1:0-2869 GCA_038242035.1 Actinomycetales bacterium | reverse complement strand
GGTCTGGGCGGCGATCGGCAGTGTGGTGGGCGTCATGATTTCCAATATATAGAGTGGAACGGACGGTTTAATGACGAACCGGTAAATAACGCCAAGAGTGAAAGTGAGTCAATGGAGACTGCAACGATCTTCAAAGATGTCTTGGCCTACGCGCCGCGCCTGCTGGAGTTCCAGCGCGAGCATCAGCGCATGCCCGGTTTCCAGGTTGCCGTCGCCGTGGACGGGGAGCTCCTTGGGTCCTTCTCCGGTGGCTTCGCGGATGTTGAGGCCGAAATTCCCATGACGGACAGGACCCTTTTCCGCGTGGCCTCGCACTCAAAAACATTCACGGGAACGGCGGTTCTGCAGCTCGTTGAGCAGGGGAAGGTGCGCCTGGATGATCCTATCGAGGACTACGTGCCGGAGCTGACCGGATCTGACATGGCGGGCGTCACCGTTGCGGAACTGTTGTCCCATTCCTCGGGTATCACGCGTGACGGCGATGATTCAGATTTTTGGGTCCTTTCCCGCGCTTTTCCTGACAAGGCGGAGCTGGTTGAGATGGCGAAGGCTGGCAAGCGCAATGAGCCGGGTGCGCACCTCAAATACTCGAATGTGGGTTTCTCGCTGTTGGGCTTGGTCATCGAAGCGGCGTCGGGACAGGACTACGCGCGGTATGTCACCGAAAACATTGTGGACCGGCTGGGCTTGGAAAATACCGGACCGGAGCTGGACCCGGCGCGCGAACCGGAACTGGCCCGCGGCTACTCGGCACTCACCTACGCGCCGGAGCGCAGCACCATCGATCACATCACCACGCATGCCATGGCCGCGGCAACCGGTTTTTACTCGACCGCCTCGGATCTGGTGACCTATTTCTCGGCTCACCTACCGGGCAATGAAACGCTCCTCATCGACCGCTCAAAACGCCGCATGCAGCACCCCGTGTGGCCCGGAACCGGCGGAAAACACGGTTACGGGCTGGGACTGATGCTGGCCGAGGTCCAGGGCAAAGCCGTCTTTGGCCACGGCGGCGGGTACCCGGGACACATCACCAGGACGTGGGTGGAGCCGGAATCTCGAGTGTGCATCAGCGTGCTCACTAACTCTCTGGATGGCCCGGCCAACGCCTGGGTCCACGAACTTTTCGCGCTGGCGAGGCTGATTGAGAAGGAGCCGACGTCCCCTGTCCCCGAGGGTGCGGACCTTGGCCGATTCCCCGGCCGGTTTGCCTCTCTCTGGGGAGTGAGCGACGTCGTCGTTCTCGGCGGAAAGCTGGTGGAGGTACAGCCGGCGGCGATGGAGATTGACGTCGACGCCGTCACCGAGCTGGCGTACGTCGATGAGTCAACGTTGCGGTCGCTGGAACCCACGGGCTTCGGCGGGCGGGGGGAGACACTGCACTACCAGTTCGACGATGACGGCGCCAGTACGGTCCGGGGTCCCGGCGGCATGCTGCGGCGGCGGCACTCGGACTTCTTGATCGAGCACCGGGTGAGCATTCCGGTATAGCCCTGTGCCGCCCTGTGCCGAATTCAGCAGTTTTCAGCGGCGGCTACGGCGTGTTGCGCCCAACTTGCCGCGTTTGGACTGGTCAGGAGCAGCAAAATTGCTGGCTTCGGCACGGCTGTTATGCTGAGCAGGGCCTTTTTTGGGCTGGCTATTACGTAACCGAGGTGAAGAGGGTCAATAGGTGTTGGATTTCTTTGGTGACAGGTTTCAGCAAATCCTGTTCTCCAGCTGGCAGCATTTCAGCCTGGTTGTCCAATGTCTTCTTCTCGCCACCGTCATCGCCGTCGGGCTTGCGGCTCTGGTCTACCGCAGCGGCGCGATGACGTCGCTGGCCAACAGCGTCTCCGCCATCGGGCTGACCATTCCTTCCTTCGCGCTGATCGGCCTGCTCATTGCCCCGTTTGGCTTCGGCGTGACCCCCGCAGTGATCGTGGTGACATTCTTCGCGGCCCTGCCGATCCTGCGCAATGCCGTGGTGGGATTGACCGGCGTTGACACCTCAGTGGTTGAGTCCGCCCGCGGCATTGGCATGAGCCGATTCCGCACACTCCTGCAGGTGGAGCTACCCATGGCGTGGCCGGTGATCCTTGCCGGAATCCGCGTTTCCGCCCAGATGGTCATGGGCATCGCCGCCATCACGGCCTACGCGCTAGGTCCTGGTCTCGGCGGCTTCATCTTCTCCGGTCTTTCGCGCCTCGGCGGCGCCAATTCGCTGGAATCAGTTGCGACCGGCGTCATCGCCGTAATTGTTCTGGCCCTCATCCTTGATCTCCTGCTCATCGGCCTCGGCCGCATCACAACCCCGCGAGGTATCCGTGTCTGAATCCCCTGTAAGCACCACCGCAACGATCACGGGCGCCAGCATCCTGCTGGACAAGGTCACCAAGCGTTACCCCGGTCAGGCGACGGCAGCGGTGGACGGCCTCACCCTGGAGATTCCCGCCGGCAAGATCGTCATGTTGGTGGGCCCATCGGGCTGCGGAAAGACCACTACGCTGAAGATGATCAACCGCCTCATCGAGCCCACCGAGGGCCGGATAGTACTCGACGATGATGACGTCACCGACATCAACGGCGACTCCCTTCGGCGCCGCATCGGCTACGTCATTCAGGCTGGCGGACTGTTCCCGCATATGACAGTGGCCACGAACATTGGCATAGTTCCGAAGATGCTCGGTTGGAGTAAAGAGAAAATCGCGGCCCGCGTCGATGAATTGCTGGAGCTGGTCTCACTGGACCCGGCCCTCTACCGGAACAGGTTCCCCAAGGAACTTTCGGGCGGCCAGCAGCAGCGTGTGGGGGTGGCCCGGGCGCTCGCCGCCGACCCGCCTGTGCTGCTCATGGACGAGCCGTTTGGCGCCGTGGATCCCATCACCCG
>JBBSSN010000326.1:0-2877 GCA_038242035.1 Actinomycetales bacterium | reverse complement strand
GGCGTATGACGGCCGGCCAAACCTGGATGACCTGCCAAATCCGATCGATCTTCTGGTGCGCCGCAGCAGTGATTCCGGCCGGACATGGGGGCCGCAGCAGCTGGTCCGCACCGGCATCGGCCTGGCGGGTTTCGGCGACCCTAGTCTGCTGGTGGATGCGGAAACAGGGCGGATTTTCATGTTCCACGCGGCAGGCACACAGGCAGGATTCTTCGAAGCGGTAGCCGGGCTGGAGCCGGCGGATGCGGTGCAGCACTGCGATTACAGTTATTCCGACGACGACGGCGTCAGCTGGCAGCACCGGCGGATCACCGACCAGCTCAAGCGGGACGGGATAACCGGCATTTTTGCGGCAGCCGGTCAGGGTATTCAGCTGCACGCCGGCCCGTACCGAGGCAGGCTGATCCAGCAGTTCGTGGTCCTTGTCACGGAGGAGAAACCAGCCGGGAATACGGCCGGGGAAATCCTGGCCGCTTCCGCCTACAGCGACGACCACGGCGGCACCTGGACCCTGGGTGAGTTCATTGGTCCGGGCACCAATGAGAACAAAACGGTGGGACTTTCCGATGGGCGCGTCCTGCTGCACTCCCGCGCTACGCCGAACCGGCTGACGGCAATCTCCACTGACGGTGGCCACTCCTACTCGCGTCCCCTGCCGCATCCGGACCTTCCGGATCCCAGCGACAACGGCTCAGTGACCCGGTTCGACGGCCTCCCCGTCCTTGCCGGCCTGTCCTCGCCCACTACCGACAGCTGGCTGATCGCCACGCACAACCACGACACCGCGCTGCGGCGAAATACGGTGCTCAAGCTCTCCATGGATGACGGCGCCTCCTGGCCGCACGGCTTGGTCCTGTGTCCGGGCAGCAGCGCCTATTCCACCGCAGCCCGGCTGCCGGACGGCAGAATCGGGGTGCTGTACGAGCGTGAGGGTTACCGGGAAATCGTCTTCACGTCGGTGGATTCGGTCCGGCTGCGCGCCGCGCCGGCCCTGCCCATGGCAGGTGCGGGCCCGCGCGGAAACGAAGAGGATGTCATTCTCGAGGTGGAACTGCGCTCCATCTCGCCCGGTCTGCCCGAAATCTGGCAGACGGTGGGGGAAAGTGTGGCTCTGCCCGGCCCGCAGGGCGAATTCCCCGCGCAGGCCAAATTCCCCGCGGCCGTCTGGAAGGAGATGGGCCAGGGGTATTCCGCTGACGCCGTCCAGATCCTCGCCAACCGGGAGTCGCAGGCCTTGAACTACGGACCGCCCCGCCCCGGTTACGCCAGCGGGGACATTCTGGCCTTTTCCGCCAGGGCCACCAATCACGGAAGCCGGCCTGCCGCCGTCGTGCTGACCGGGAACTTCAGTGCAGCCCCGGCAGAGGGTCCTGTGCAGCTCCCTTCCGGCGGCGAGCACCTCTACCGCGCGCTGACCTACACCGTGACGGACAGCGACGTTGCAGCCGGGTCCGCAGCCGTCTCCTTCGGTCTGCGCTCCTGTACCGGCCCCCGGCAGCCACCCGATGGTGCCGCGATGCCCGGGAGGGAGTTCCGGTTCGACACAGAAACCGGCGACGTGCGGATCGATTCCTAAACCAGCCGCGCGGCCCGGTCGGCCTTCATCAAGGAGAGCTCTGCGTCCACCTGGTGCTCGGCGCTGACCCGGTCGAGCTCGCGGGCCACGGGGTCACTGAACGGCCGGGCCGGGTCCTCCAGCGTGCCGGACCTGTTCATCTCCTCCAGTGCGGCCGACCGCGCCTGCATCTGCGCGGCGTGCTCCTCGGCCCGGGCCATGGTGAGGGAGACCTCCGCCATCTCTTTATTCAGTCCGCCCAGCGACTCACCGATCCGGGTCTGCGCTTCCGCGGCCGAGTACGTTGCCCGAAGGGTCTGAGCACGGACACGGAAACCCTCCACGCGGATCTGTAATTGGCCGAATCCGGCAGTGAGCTTCGTTTCCTGCGCATACAGCCCATCACGCGCACGGGTAATCTCGGTCAGCTGCGCCGACAGGTCGGCGCGCCGGGACAGCGCCAGATGGGCCAGCTCCTCCTGCTCCAGGTCCACGGCGTGCTGCGCCTGCTGCTGCACGCGCCCCATCGCCGCATGCAGCTCGTTGGCCTGGATCTCCAGCCGGTGCCGGCTGGTGGCTACATCTGCAATACCCCGCCGCACCTGGTGCAGAGCTTCCAGCTGGTTCCGGTATGCATAGTCCAGGCTGCGCTGCGGGTCCTCATATCTGTCCACCGCGGCGTTGGCCCTGGCTCGAAAAATCATCGTGATGCGCTCAGTCAGCTTCATGGCCATGCTCCTGTCGTTGCTGATTTCGGGCGGTTGGGCCGGCTAGGGATTCCCGAGATGGGTGTAGGTTGCGGCCCAGTTGTCCAGCACCTTAGCCTCGACGTCCAGACGCCGTGTGAGAGCGGAAATGTCTACGGCGGTCATCGGCTGCGAGGTCTTGGCCAGCGCCTGCCGAACGCCGGCACAGGTCTTCAGTACCTGCTCGCTCTGGGTTCCCAGGGTCTGTGCATAGACCCCCTGGATGGCGGGATCCGGGTCCTTTTCCGCCACCGCGAGTTGGCGGTCAAGCACGCCGGCGGCGTGATTGAGGGTCTGCACAATGTATCCGAGGTTCCCCACATGCTGGCGGGAATCCACGGCGACGGCCAGGCTCCTGTTGGTCGCCGCCAGACTATCCTGGAGGCGCAGCCGCATTACCGCCAGGCCACGACGCTGAGGATCCGGGCTTTTGGTCCGGTAGATGAGGGCACCCCTGCGCGCTCTGCTCACGGGAGCGATCCGGCGCGCGACAGTGCGGCCGCCGCGGTACAGCAGAATACCGGCAGTCATCACTCCTGCGCCGACAACCACCACAATGATCAGCAGCAGAATCAG
>JBBSSN010000325.1:0-2898 GCA_038242035.1 Actinomycetales bacterium | reverse complement strand
GTCAATCGCACGGGCCGCGCACTTTTCCACAAACGGCTGCAGCGGCGTGGCGAAGGCGTCAGGGCAATAGTGTGCAACGGAATTTCTTGAACAGGGTGTGAGCGTGGTCAGCGACAATAAATCCGATACCAAACCGGCGCTATGGTTGTGGTCGCAGTTTGTGCTCGATTCCCTCGCCTGGGTCGTGGCGATCGCCCTGGCGTTATTGCTGCGCTATGAGCTTGATGTCACCCTGATCCACGTCGGCGGGACCGTCCTGCTGATGGTTGTTGCCATCGTGACGCAGCTGATCGCAGGATGGAGTCTGGCACTGTACCGCGGAAGATACGCCTTCGGCAGCTTCCATGAGGCCAGGATCCTTGTCGTCGTGACGTTGATCGTGGCGGCCGTGATGTTCATCTTCCTCTACCTGCTGGTCAGCGAAATCCACATTGCCCGCAGTGTCGGCGCCATCGCATTCCCGTTTGCCTGCCTGTTCATGGCGGCCATCCGGTATATGAAGCGCCTCTATGTGGAGGGCAAGGCCAAGCCCGGCGAGGGGACGCAGAAAACGCTGGTCTATGGGGCCGGGTTCCTCGGCAACTCACTGATCAACCGCATGCTGCAGGATCAGGAGTCGCCGTACTTCCCGGTGGGCTTGATCGAGGACGACGCCGCGAAGAAGCACCTGCGGCTCTCCTCGGTCTCGGTGCTCGGGCGTGGCACTGACCTGCCGGAGATTATCCGCCGGACCAAAGCGACGGTGCTCGTGCTGGCGTTCGCCCATGTTGAGGCGGCCAAGGTACGGGAGATCTCCGACGCCGTCGCCGGTCTGCACGTGCGCGTCCTGGTGCTGCCGCCGCTGAAGGATATGCTCGCCGGCGATAACGCGGGTCTGTCGGATTTTCGTGAGATTGATGTCGCGGACCTGATCGGGCGGCGTCCGGTGGACATCGAGCTGGATCAGATTGCCGGCTATGTCACCGGCAAACGCGTCCTCGTCACCGGGGCGGGTGGATCGATTGGCTCCGAATTGTGCCGCCAGCTTTCCGGCTTCAATCCCGCTGAACTGATCATGCTGGACCATGATGAAACGGGCCTGCAGCAGACGCAGATTTCGATTTCCGGCCACGGACTGCTCAACGGCAAAGACACAGTGCTGGCGGACATCCGTGACGCGGAGGCGCTCAATCGCATCTTCCGCGAACGCCTGCCCGAGGTGGTCTTCCACGCCGCCGCGCTCAAGCACGCCCCGCTGCTCCAGCAGTATCCGGAAGAGGGCTGGAAAACCAATACGCTTGGATCGCTCAATGTGCTTCGCGCGGCGCAGTCCGCGTCCGTTGAAACGTATGTCAATGTCTCCACGGACAAAGCCGCCAGCCCGACGACGGCGCTGGGCCACTCGAAGCGGGCTGCGGAAAAGCTGACGGCCTGGATGGCACGGCAGACCGGGAAAAGGTACGTCTCCGTGCGCTTCGGCAATGTGATCGGCAGCCGGGGTTCGATGCTGCCGCTCTTTACCGAGCAGATTCGCGCCGGTGGTCCCATTACCGTCACGCATCCTGACGTGACGCGTTTTTTCATGACGATTCCCGAGGCATGCCAGCTGGTGATCCAGGCCGGTGCCATTGGCCACGGCGGCGACGTGCTGATTCTGGACATGGGCGAGCCGGTCAGGATTCTGGATGTGGCCCGGCGGATGATCGCCATGTCCGGCAAAGACATCGAAATTATCTACACCGGGCTGAGACCCAGTGAAAAAATGCACGAACAGCTGGTCGGGGTGGGCGAGGAGGACGCAAAGCCGCTGCATCCCAAGATTTCCCACACCACGGCCGTTCCGCTGGCACCGGATGCGCTGAGCCTGGACACCTGGCTGCTGCGCTGCACACTGGAATCCGGACCAAGCTCCGAGGACCTGGAAGAATCCGACGACGACGACCTGGCAGCGGGCGCGTAATGGCCGTTCTGGTTGCGGCACTGGCGCTGGCCCTGAGCCTGCTGCTGCCGTTGGCATTCAAACCCTGGCTGCTGCGCCGGGGAGTGCTCGATATTCCCTCCGACCGGTCCTCGCACAGCACCCCCACCATCCGGGGGATGGGGATTACCATCGCCATTGCGCTGGCCGCCGCAATGATCACGGCTCTGTTCGCCGCGCTGGATGCCGCGGACCGCATTATCCTGGTAACTGCCGTGGCAGTGATGATGGCAGCGGCAACCATCGGCTGGATCGAGGATCTGCGCGGGCTGGGTGTGCGGGTCCGCGCCGGCCTCCAGCTCGGCCTGGGGCTGCTGGGCACCGCGGCTCTGGCCACGGTGGCAAACGGGCACGGCTATTGGTGGATCCCGGCAGGGGCTGTCGCGGTGGCCGCCTACATCAATGTCGCCAACTTCATGGACGGCATCAACGGCATTTCCGGCATGCACGGGCTGGTGGTTGGCGTCTTCTATGCCCTGGCCGGGCAGTACACCGGACACAGCTGGCTGATCTATGCCGGCGTGGCAATAGCCGGTGCATTTGCGGGATTCCTGCCCTGGAACCTGAGTCGGGGCGGCGTTTTTCTGGGCGACGTCGGCAGCTATCTGCTCGGCGCGGCGATCTCCGTGACCGCCGTGGCGGCATTCCTGTCCGGCGTGTCGGTGGAGTACATCTTCTCACCGGTGCTGATCTACCTGGCGGACACCTTCGTCACCTTGATCCGGCGCATCAGCGCGGGGGAGCGCTGGTATGCCCCGCACCGCCAGCATGCGTACCAACGGCTGGTTATCGTCGGCCTCAGCCACCTCCAGGCAACGGCGGTAGTGACGATTGCGACGGTGGCAACGAGTATTCTCGGAGTACTGGCTGCCCGCGGCGGCATGGCAGCGTCTGTGCCGATGGGAATCCTCTGTGCGGTCGTCGTGGTGCTCTATCTGCGC
>JBBSSN010000324.1:0-2901 GCA_038242035.1 Actinomycetales bacterium | reverse complement strand
GGAGCAGAAGCAGCAATGGCTGCCCATGCTGGCCTCCGGCAAGGCGCTCGCAGGATTCGGTCTGACCGAACCGGAGGCCGGCTCCGATGCCGGCGGGACTAAAACGCATGCGCATGTGGACAACGGGCAGTGGGTGGTCAATGGCAATAAGGAATTCATCACCAATTCAGGAACCGACATCACCAAACTGGTCACGGTCACAGCCGTGACCGGCACGTCAGAACGCAGCGACGGCTCCGTCAAAAAGGAAATCTCCACCATCCTGGTTCCCACCGATACGCCAGGGTTCACGGCGGAGAAGGCCTACAACAAGGTGGGCTGGAATGCCTCGGACACTCATCCACTGACCCTTCAGGACGTCCGCGTACCCGAAGCCAACCTGCTCGGTGTGCAGGGCCGCGGCTTTGCTAACTTCCTGAGCATTCTGGATGAGGGACGGATCGCGATTGCCGCTCTGGCCACGGGTGCCGCGCAGGGCTGCGTGGACGAATCCGTCCGCTACGCCCGCGAACGCCGGGCCTTTGGCCACAACATCGGCAAATATCAGGGCATCTCCTTCAAGATTGCCCGGATGCAGGCCCGCGCCCACACAGCCCGGCTGGCCTACTACGACGCAGCGGCCCGGATGCTCGCGGGTAAGGACTTCAAGGTCCAGGCCGCCATCGCCAAGATGGTGGCAGGCGAGGCCGCGATGGACAACGCGAGGGATGCCACGCAGGTGTTCGGGGGCTATGGATTCATCAACGAATTCGTGGTGTCCCGGCACTACCGCGATTCCAAGATCCTGGAGGTCGGTGAGGGCACCACCGAGGTCCAGCTCATGCTGATCGCCCGGGATCTTGGCCTATAGCCCACCCGTGGAATACACTGCCGGGGAGATGGACGGATGCCGTGGAAATTTCCACGGCATCCGTCCAGACTCATGGCATTCGTCCGTGTCCCCGGCATTCGTCCAGCACATGCCAACCCCTATGATCGGTACAACGGAAAGGATCAACGAATGATTGATAAAGTCGTCCACACCGCGGCGGAGGCCGTGGCCGATATCCGCGACGGCGCCTCCTTGGCGGTCGGCGGATTCGGCCTGTGCGGTATTCCGGTGGCACTGATCGCCGCGCTGCATGATCAGGGCACCACCGATCTTGAGACCATCAGCAATAACTGCGGCGTCGACGACTGGGGGCTGGGCATCCTGCTGTCGGACGGCCGCATTCGACGCACCATTTCGTCCTATGTCGGCGAAAACAAGGAGTTTGCGCGGCAGTTCCTGGCCGGCGAGCTGGAGGTCGAGCTCACCCCGCAGGGCACGCTGGCGGAGAAGCTGCGGGCCGGCGGCGCCGGTATCCCGGCCTTCTACACCACCGCCGGCGTCGGCACGCAAGTCAGTGAGGGCGGCCTGCCGCGCAAGTACGACGGCGGCGGGAATGTAGCGGTTGCCTCCGAACCTAAGGAGGTGCGCAGCTTTGCCGGGGCGGACTACGTGCTCGAGGAATCGGTCACCCCGGACTTCGCGTTGGTGCATGCGCTAAAGGGGGACAGACACGGGAACCTCGTGTTCCATGCAACCGCCATGAACTTCAACCCGCTCTGCGCGATGGCCGGCAGGATCACCATCGCGGAGGTGGAGGAACTGGTGGAACCGGGCCAGCTCGATCCGGAACACATCCACGTGCCGGGCATCTTCGTCCAGCGCGTGGTCCACGTCCCGGCGGGCGCGCCGCACAGCGAGAAGCGGATCGAAAAGCGCACCGTTTCGGTCTCCGACTCCGCGACCGCAACGAACGGAGCATGAGATGGCATTGACCCGCAACGAACTCGCGGCACGCGTGGCCAAAGAACTGACCAACGGCCAGTACGTGAATCTGGGCATCGGGATGCCGACCCTGATTCCCAACTACATCCCGGCCGACGTTGAGGTTGTGCTGCATTCCGAAAACGGGATCCTCGGCACCGGACCGTACCCCACCGAGGAAAATGTCGACCCGGACTTGATCAATGCCGGGAAGGAAACCGTCACGGTCAACAAGGGTGCGGCGTTCTTCGATTCCGCGACGTCCTTCGGCATGGTCCGGGGCGGCCACGTTGATGTGGCCGTCCTCGGCGCCATGGAGGTCGCCGAAAACGGCGATCTGGCCAACTGGATGATCCCCGGCAAGATGGTCAAGGGTATGGGCGGCGCCATGGATCTGGTCTTCGGCGCGAAACGGCTGATCATCATGATGGAACATACGGACCGCAGCGGTAAGCCGAAGATCGTGCAGCGTTGTACTCTGCCGCTGACCGGCAAGCGATGCGTGGACCGTATCATCACAGATCTGGCCGTGATCGACGTGACGGAGGATGGTCTGGTGCTGAGGGAAATCGCGCCCGGAGTCACCGTTGATGAGGTCATTGCCGCGACTGGTGCGGAACTGGAGATCGAAATCCACAACGAGGATGACGTATGAGTGGACAGCGGGTGGTGGAGCAGCGCGGACTCTACTTCGATGAACTGGACGTCGGTGTGATCTACGCACACAAACCCGGCCGTACGGTCACTGAAGCGGACAACGTGCTCTTTACCACCATGACCATGAACACTCAGGCCCTGCACCTGGACGCGGCGTGGAGTTCCACCCAGCCGTTCGGGCAGCGGCTGATGAATTCGATGTTCACCCTCGCTACCGTCGTCGGCCAGTCCGTCACGCAGCTGACGCAAGGCACCATCGTGGCGCAGCTGGGACTGACTGAGGTGAAATTTCCGCACCCGATGTACCACGGCGATACCCTCTATACACAGACCGTGGTTACGGCGAAACGGCTGTCGGCTTCCCGTCCGGGGCAGGGAATCGTCACCATGGCGCACACCGGCCGGAACCAGAACGGGGTAGTGGTGGCAACCCTGGAGCGCAGCTGCCTGAT
>JBBSSN010000323.1:0-2908 GCA_038242035.1 Actinomycetales bacterium | reverse complement strand
TACAACAACAGCAGCCCCTGCGGGTTTTTAGCGAGCAAATCCATCCGGCCGTCGCCGTCGTAGTCCAACGCCACAATGCTCAGCGGGCTCCAGCCCCCGGCACCGATGCGCGTCCTGGAACCGATGGCAGAACCGGAGGGGTTCTGGTACCAAAAGAGGTCGCCCGTCAGATTATTCTTCGCCAAAATCGTCGGGTATTTATCGGCCTTGCTCCACCGGGTGACCGTGATGTCATAATCGCCCCACCCGCCGTCGCCGATCCGCTGGGCCGCTCCAAGCGTTCCGTTTGCCTGCCCATGGCTCACTGAGACGTTGCCGGAAGCCCAAACAATAATCAGGTCCTGCCGCCCGTCCGAGTTCCAGTCGACAACATCCGCCTGCCGTGCTCCCTGCCCGCCGCCGGCCAGGTACCGGCGCTGCCAGACATCCCCGCCACCGGTGGAGGGGTAGACATAAACACTCCCAGCGGGATCGATGGCGGCAATATCGCCGGGCCGGATCCCCTGCATGACGGGCACCGGGGAAACCGGCGCCGCAGGCGCAGTCGTGCGGTGGCCGGCATAGCCGGCAAAGTTCTCAACGGCCGCGTACGCTCCCCAGCCCGCCGCCGTCGTCCTGGCGTAACCAATCCCCACATCGGTGACTCTGCCGTCCAACAGCGCCGCGCGGTGAGCCGGAGAGGTCATCCACCAATCCACCACCTGCTGCGCGCTATTGTTGATGGCGATGATTTCCGAATACCAGTCCGCTCCGCGGGGTATCAGCGATCCTCCGCCGTCCGACCGGTGAATGGTGGCCATATCCAGCGTGCCGCTGTTGATCTTCCGGCCCGTCACTTCCGCCCATTGCTGGGATACCCCCGCTATTGCCTGATTCCAGACCACCGGCCGTGCACCATTAGCGGCCCGGTATTGGTTGGTCAGTTGCAGAACTTTAGCAATGAACGGGTCACCGGACGACGGCGTAGCCGCGGACGCCGGCGTCACTCCGGTCAGCAGCAGGGTCGCCAGCAGGAAAGCAATTGTCAGCAGAGAAGTACATTTACGCAAAATTCCGCCTAGCTCGACATGCCACCGGATCATTGAGCATGCGAAAAACGTCATGGTCAGCCGAGGCATAACAGAAAAAAATAAGGGGGGCAAGATTTCGGTGCTGGTGCAACCTAATGATTCCGGATGGCGCTAAAGGGAGACCGTCGCAGCTTTCCGGGTGGTGCGAGAAAAGTATATCCCGCGTTTGGTGTGACACATGACATAGTTGCGTTGTCTTATGTGTTTTTGCGGAGTTTAGCGGTGTTTAAGCGACCCGCACATCGATTTCCCCGGCTTTCGCGCCGTCGGAACCGAAGACAAGGTGCCGGTTGGCAATTTTGTCGGTAAAGAAGCGGTCGTGGCTGACCACCACCACTGCGCCGGGAAAATGCAGCAGCGCCCGCTCCATTACCTGCGTGCTGGAGAGGTCCAAGTGGTTGGTAGGTTCATCCAGCAGCAGGACAGAGGCACCGGAGAGCAGGCACTGTGCCATGGCCACCCGCGCCCGCTGTCCTCCGGACAAATTGCCGATCCGCTGCTTGAGGTCCGCCTCGGAGAACTGGAACATCGCCAGGAACCGGTGTACCGACTTCTTCGTCGCGGTCAGCGCCAGGCTGCCCGGCAGTGCGTTGACCGCGTGGCTGACCGTGTCGTCGTCGTCGAGTTCCGCCAGCACCTGGTTGTAGGAGACGAGCCCGGCACCCTTCGCCCAGACCGCCTCGCCGGAATCCGCCTGCTCCTCTCCCGTCAGTACCCGCAGCAGCGTGGTCTTACCACTGCCGTTGGCGCCGACCACCACGATCCGGTTGCCCCGCCGGATCTCGAAACTGAGCCCGCTGAACAGGATCTTCGCCCCGTAGGCCTTGCCGAGCCCCTCCACCCGGCACAGCACATCCTTAATATGCAGGCCGGCATAGATCTCGGTGATGATCTGGTCTACCGGACGCGGCGCGCGCGCCTTCTTGATTTTCGCCAGCTGATTCCCCAGGCCCTTACTGGCCGCCTTCGCAGCCTCCCGGCGGTCAGCGATCCCTTCCGCTTCGAACGCCAACAGCTCCGATTCGTGCACAAACTGGCTCTCCAAGGATTTGAGCCGGAACTGCTTCGCGATCACGTACTCACCGAAATTTCCCGGGTACTCATGCAGATGATAGTTCTCCACCTCGATAATCCGGGTGACGACCGCGTCCAGGAACTTCCGGTCATGCGAGACGACGATCGCCGCACCCTTGAAGGTCCGGAACCACGCCTCCAGCCATTCGACGCCGGCCACGTCCAGAAAGTTGGTGGGCTCATCCAGCAGCAGCACATCCGGGTTCTCCAGCAGAATCTTGGCCAGGGCCGCCCGGTTACGCCAACCGCCGGAGAGCTTGTCGATCGGGCAGACACGATGCGCCTCATCGAAGCCGAGTGTGGTCAGGACGGTGTCAATGTTGCGTTGGTAGTCCCAGCCGTCCAGCCGGTCCATATCCTCAAACAGCGCCGCCTGGCGCTGGATCAGCCGGTCCAGCTCTTTGCCGCTGGTGGAGTCCGCGGAGATGGCCCCGTCGATGTCCGCCAGTTCCGTTTCGATTTCTTTGATGTGGACGAACAATCCGTCCAGCACTTCAGCGATGGTGGCTTCGCCGTTCAGCTCCGAAAACTGGGAGAAGTACCCCACCTTGGTGCCCAGCTCCAGCGTGAGGGTCCCGGCGTCCGGTGCCACCTGGCCCAGGATCAGCTTCAAAATGGTCGACTTACCGGAGCCGTTCTTGCCGATCAGCCCCACGCGGTCCCCCGGCTCGAGGCGGAAAAACGCCTCACGCAGGATCTGGGTCTTGTCGAAGCGCACGCTGATATCCTGCAGCCGGATCAGGCTCATTGATGCTGTCCTATCG
>JBBSSN010000322.1:0-2916 GCA_038242035.1 Actinomycetales bacterium | reverse complement strand
GGACATGGAAAAGCTCAGCAGCGCGCAGATTCTCGACGCCGGCCTGGCTGATTGGCGCAAGCTCGCCCAGGCCCTGCATGGTCGGTTCCTGACCGGAGACTTTGCCAGCGGCCTGGCGTTCGTCACGGCCGTGGCCAAGGCAGCCGAGGCGGCCAACCATCATCCGGATGTGACGCTGACCTATCCGCGCGTGGATTTGAAGCTGATCAGCCACGATGTTGGCGGGCTCACCCAACGGGACCTCGATCTTGCCGGCCGGATCAGCGAGATCGCCCGCGGGCAGGGGATCGCCGCGGAACCGGGCACAGTCACCGGGCTCGAGCTCGCGTTGGACACCGCTGACCCCGCCGCCGTCGGGCCTTTTTGGGCGGCCGTTCTCACCGGCAATCCGGCTGCACTCCAAGGGGACGACGTTGTCGATCCCACTGGCCAGTTGCCCTTGCTTTGGTTCCAGCACACGGACGTACACGAGACTCCCCGTCAGCGCTTCCACCTTGACCTGTGGATCCCGCATGATGTCGCGGAGGAGCGGATCGATGCCGCGGTCGCCGCGGGCGGCCGGGTGGTCGATGACTCGCAAGCGCCGGCCTTCCTTGTTCTGGCCGATCCAGAGGGCAACAAGGTCTGCGTCTGTACGTGCCTCGATCGGTGAAGCGCTGACCATCCACCCGGCAACAGCCGCAGGGCCGCTAGTGTGGTTCCTGCGGTTCCCCGGCTGTTTCTGTGTGTGCGTCTTTAGCCACGCGGACCGGAAAGTCCTGGCCGTAATCATCATTGAGCTTGGACATCAGCCCGGCCAGATCCAGCAGCTGGGCACGGGACCAGTGCTGCAGCTGGGAGCGGAAGGCGTCTTTGCGGGCCGAATGGACGGCACGCATCCGTTCGGCTCCCCTTTCGGTCAGTAAAATCGCCTGTGACCTGCCGTCCAGCGGGTCGGCTTCTTTGCGGACCAGCCCGATGGATTCCAAAAACGCCACCTGCCGGCTGACCGAGGGTTTACCTACCCCGATGCACGCCGCGAGATCCGTCAGCCGCATGGAACCTTCGTGGACCAAAATGGTCAGGAGGCCATAAGCGGCCGGTTCCAGCTCCGGATGAACGCTGCGGGAGAGGTGAAGCGAAATCGAGCGGGCGCGGCGCCACAGCAGCGTCAATTGGTGTTCGACGGCGTCAACGGCGTCGTCGTCGCCGGTTTCACCTATCGCTTGGCTCTGCAGGACGGGCGCCGGAACGGCGGCGGCGACGGGATGCGCGCCAGGGGCTGAAGCAGTCATTTCTTCATTGTAGGTCGGGGGACCATGAGAGACTCTACAGGTGCGGATAAGCGATTTTTGGCGTTTGATGGATGATGAATTCGGCGCGGGCTATTCCCGGGTGCTCGCGCGGGATCTGGTGTTGAGCGAGGCGGGCGGACGCAGCGCGCAGGAGGCACTGCAGTCGGGACTGGATCCCCGTGTGGTGTGGCAGGCGGTCTGCCGGATGCAGGATGTTCCGCCGGAGCGTCGATTGGGTAAGGACACCCCGGCAACGTGACACGCCGCCTTTTATACTCGAAGATCTGTTCGTATGCGGATATCCTGTAGGGAGTGACTATGGCACGCATTCCATTCGGTTGTTGTCCACACCCGGGAGCTTCCCGCTGAAAATGTCGGTGGCCTGGACTAGCGTCGTAATTGACGGATATGGCAAAACCAGAGATGGCAAAAAAGGAAAGACCGAGGTGAATCATGGCAGCTCCGGCAGATCGTGAAAAAGCACTGCAGGCAGCACTGGCGCAGATCGACAAGCAGTTCGGCAAGGGATCGATCATGCGGCTGGGGGACGAGGTCCGCGTTCCGATCGAGACCATTCCGACCGGCTCCATCGCCCTGGACATCGCGCTGGGCATCGGCGGCCTGCCGCGCGGGCGGATAGTGGAGATCTACGGACCCGAGTCCTCGGGTAAGACGACCGTGGCCCTGCATGCCGTGGCCAACGCACAGAAACTCGGCGGCATTGCGGCCTTCATCGACGCCGAACACGCCCTGGACCCTGACTATGCTGCCAAGCTGGGCGTGGACGTTGATGCGCTTCTCGTTTCCCAGCCGGACACCGGTGAGCAGGCCCTGGAAATCATGGACATGCTGATCGGCTCCGGATCGTTGGATATTGTCGTCATCGACTCCGTGGCGGCGCTGGTGCCACGGGCCGAAATTGAAGGTGATATGGGTGACAGCCACGTGGGCCTGCAGGCCCGCCTGATGAGCCAGGCCCTGCGCAAAATCACCGGACGGCTGAGCCAGACCAAGACCACCGCTATTTTCATCAACCAGCTGCGCGAAAAGATCGGGGTCTTCTTCGGCAGCCCGGAAACCACCACCGGCGGCAAGGCGTTGAAGTTCTATGCCTCCATTCGCATCGATGTACGACGGATACAGACGCTAAAGGAAGGCTCGGATGCGGTGGGTAACCGCACGAAGGCCAAGATCGTCAAGAACAAGATGGCTCCGCCGTTCAAGATCGCCGAATTCGACATTATCTATGGCCAAGGCATTTCCCGCGAGGGTGGCATCATCGACATGGGTGTGGAGCACGGCATCATCAAGAAATCGGGTTCCTGGTTCACTTATGACGGTGATCAGCTCGGACAGGGCATGGAAAACTCCCGCCGGTTCCTGCGCGATAATCCGGAACTGACAGAAGAGCTGGAACGGCTGATCAAGGAAAAGCTGGGCGTGGGGGTCAAACCGGAGGCCGCCGATGACGCCGAACCCAAGCTTAAAGCCGTCGACGGCTTTTAGGCAGGGCGCGAATGTCCGGTAACCGGGGGCATGCCGAACTGGACCCGGATGCGGATCCGGCTGCCGTGGCGCGGGCGATCGTGCTGCGGCAGCTGACGAGTTCGGCCAAAAGCCGGCTGCAATTGGCCGACAAACT
>JBBSSN010000321.1:0-2924 GCA_038242035.1 Actinomycetales bacterium | reverse complement strand
GCACATCTCCGCCGACGGCCAGGTGATGGAGGTACTGTCGGAGCATCTGTGCCAAGGCTGGCTGGAGGGCTATCTGCTCACCGGGCGGCACGGGCTGTTCGCCACCTATGAGGCCTTTGCCATGGTGAGCGCTTCAATGACCATTCAGCACGTTAAATGGCTGCAGCACGCGCGCGAACTGGCATGGCGCAAACCCGTCCCGAGCCTGAACATTTTGCTCACCTCCACCTGCTGGCGCAATGACCATAACGGCTTCAGCCATCAGGGGCCCGGGCTGATCGACACGGTTCTCTCGCTCTCCGGTTCCGTGGTGCGCGTGTACCTGCCGCCGGACTCCAATACTCTGCTGGCCGCGGCCGAACACATCCTGCACAGCCGGGACTACGTCAACCTGCTGGTCGTGGACAAGCAGGCGCACCCGCAGTATCTGACGCTGGAGCAGGCCCGGCGGCATGCCGCAGCGGGAGCGTCCATCTGGAACTGGGCCGGCAACGAACTCCAGGAGCCTCATCCGGTCGTCAGCACCGCGGCTGAGGATGCCCCCGAGACCAGGCCCGACATTGTGCTGGCCTGTATCGGCGACGTCCCGACGGAGGAAATTCTGGCAGCTTCCTGGCTGCTGCAACGCTACGTGCCGGAGCTGACCGTTCGCGTTGTCAACGTCATGGACCTGCTGGTGCTTCCACCGCGCGACGCCCACCCGCATGGACTCTCGGACGCCGAATTCGAGAACCTCTTTACGGCCGATGTGGATGTGGTGGTGGGGTGGCACGGCTATGCCCGCGCGTTCCACCAGCTGCTGCACGGGCGCAGTATTCCGGAGCGTTTCCATGTCCGCGGCTACAGCGAGCAGGGCACCACCACGACGCCGTTCGATATGGTGGTGCTGAACAAAATGAGCCGCTACCACCTGGCCATGGAAGCCCTGCGGCGCGTACACGGACATTTCGACGCGGCCCAGACCCTCGTAGAACATTGCCAGCGGATGCTGACCCGGCATGAGGAGTACATTCACGAGCATCTGGAAGATCTGCCGGAGATCCGGGACTGGGTCTGGACCCCGCCCCGGCCATAGCGCGATCCGGTCGCCGCGGCGAGCTGGGCGTCACAGGTGATCAGCACTGCTTCGAGACGCTCGGCCAAAGCGACGTAGCCGGCGTCATACGGCGTGATGTTGTGCCGCAGCTCCCAGATCCGTTCCAGTAGTGGGGGCAGCGGCATGCGACGGATCGGAAACCCCGCAAGGTGAGCAAGCGCACCGGGGATGGTTTGCTCCAACACCGCATTGCTCCGGGCCAGACCCCGCAGCGCGGAGACGACTTCAACGTCGAGGTGTGCCGGCGCGAACAGGGCATCACCAACCATCAGGCGCTCGGCAACCGCGGCGTGGCGAGGATCGTCTGCAGCATAAAAAGCCACCAGGACAGAGGCATCCATGACCACCGGGCTCACGACGCCTCCCGAACCTCCCGGACTGCTGCCACTGCGTCATCGACGGTGACGGCCGTTCCCTGTGGTGCCGGATACGTGCGCACATAGTCTGCGCTGCGGACTACACGGGCCGCCTCTGCAAGCGGGTCGACAACGAACGCGCTCAGCGACTGCCTGTTCTCCTCGGCAGCGCCGGCTAGTGTGAGATAAACGTCCTCTGGTACGTCCCGCAAATTCATACGCCTCATGGTGCCATTGTGGCACCATGAGGCGTATGCGACGACATGTGCCGGCCACCGGAAGTTCGCCGGCTACCTACCCGCTCTTGCGCCGGAATTCCCGCTTCTGCGAGGCGGATCCATGTTCGTGGTTTATCTTCGCCCCGGTGGACGCCTCGACCGTCGCGTGATGCTGCCCGTTCTTGCGGTCCAGGGCTTCACGGAACTTCTTTTTCATGTCTTCGCTAGGGCCGGTCTTCGCGCCGGTTGACTGCCCCTGCTGCGGGTCAGAGCCCGTAGGGTCATCGGACGTCGTCATCTGATCCTCCTGGATTTCGTAAAACTCCAGTCTGGCACAGTTTCCGCCACGACGGTCAGAACCGGATTCAGACCGGTTTCCGGCCGACGGCGGCCAGGAGCGCGTGCACGATCGGCAGGTCTGCCGGGATCCACGGCATGGCCAGCAGCTCCGCGGCACCGCCGTGGAGCGCAACCCAGCGCAGCTCATCATGATCCTGCAGCGGGGCCGGTGTCCCGCGGACCAGTTCGGCAAGCCAGACGCGCATTGCGGCACGATCATTCAGCGGCCAGCCCGCCGCCGTCGGGCCCGGCAGTTCCGGTCCCAGCCGCACACCAACGCCGAGCTCTTCATGGAGTTCACGGTGCAGTGCGGCCTCGTGGGCTTCGCCCTCTTCCACTTTACCGCCGGGAAATTCCCACATCCCGGCATAGGCAACGGGTGCGGTGCGGCGGCCGGCGAGCAGCCGACGGGGATTCTGCAGCGAATCCACGATGGCCCCGCCGACGATCTGCTTCAGTACTGTCACGAGCCCCATTTTAGAGCCACTTAGGATGGAACCGGACAACGTAGTCCGCGACCATGAACGGCTTCCCCACCCAAACGCCACCGAGAGACGAATGACTACGACTTCGCTGTCCCCCCGCCAGGTTACGCTGGCCATCTTTTCGCTCGCTGTCGGCGGATTCGGTATCGGCACGACAGAATTCGCCATGATGGGTCTGCTGCCCAATGTCGCTGCCGGTGTGCACGTGAGCATTCCCGATGCCGGGCATCTGATTTCCAGTTACGCGCTCGGGGTGGTGGTCGGCGCTCCGGTGCTGGCCGCCGTCGGAGCCCGGTTGCCGCGCAAGAAGCTGGTGCTGGGATTGATGGTGCTTTTCACTGTGGGCAACCTGTCATCGTTTTTTGCGCCCGACTTCGGCTCACTGTTGGTCAGCCGCTTCGTGGCCGGCCTGCCGCACGGGGCGTACTTC
>JBBSSN010000320.1:0-2957 GCA_038242035.1 Actinomycetales bacterium | reverse complement strand
GATCACGGCATCATTGACGTCCTGGGTGTAGGGGCTGACCAGCCCTACCCGGGAGATCCCGAAGGCCGCAAAGGCATCCAGGTACGCCAGCGTGGAGGTCGTCGCCGGTATGCCAGTGGCCTCGGTGATCTGCCGGACCATTTCCCGATCGTGGTCCGCTCCCAGCCAGGAACCGGCGGTACCGTTCCAGGCCAGCACGTCAACCTCAGCGGTTTTGAGCAGCTCGGCCGCGTCCAGCATCGACTGGGAGTCGAACTGCTTGTCGGAACCGGAATCCAGGGCGATGCGGGTGACGCCGATCCTGGTGGAATGGACGGTTACGTCGGTCCGGTCGCCCAGGATCCGGTAGGTCTGCGGTTCCAGGCAGGTGTTGGAGGACGGTACGATCATGCCGATCCGTACGGGGCGTTTGGACATTAGAGAACCTTTCCGGCCAAAGCGGCCATTTTGCCAGTGTCGTAACGATTCAGGAAGCGGCCGGTGGGTCCCGGATCGGTAAATTCGCCGTTGTGCAGCACTACCCGCCCGCTCATGACCACGGTGGCGGGCCAGCCGGCCAGTTCCATGCCGTCAAAGGGGGAAAAATCGGTCCCCATGTGCAGCGCCCTACCGTCCACGGTTCGCACCTCTTCCGGATCGAAAATAACCAGGTCCGCGTCGTAGCCGGGCGCGATGATGCCCTTGCCGGCCAGTCTGTTGATCCGCGCCGGCCCGGCAGCGAAAAGCTCAACGAACTGCTGGACGGCCATGCCCTGCTCCATGACCAGGGTGGTGAAGGCCACCGGCATCCGTGTCTCGATGCCCGGCAGACCGTGCGGCATGAAACGCACGTCGTCGCTCCGGGACTGCTTCTGCTCCAGGTCGTAGCAGGAATGGTCCGAAGAAATGGTGTGCACTTCCCCCGCCTTAACCCGCTCCAGCAGGGCCGCCACTGTTTCGCGGCTGCGGATAGGCGGGCAGCAGGCAAATTTTTCCGGGAATTCGGAGGCGTAGACCTCTTCATCCAAGGTGAGGTAGTGCGGGCACGTCTCGGAGTAGGCCTCCAGCCCGCGGGACCGGGCGTCCTGGACCAGAGCAACGGCTTCCGGAATGGTCTGGTGGACAAAGTAGACGGGCGCGCCGGTGTATTCGGCCATCGATAGGACTTCCGCCACCGAGGCCGCTTCCGCCAGTTCCGGGCGGGTATGGTGCAGGCGTCCGGCGGGAACAGGCCCGGACGCGCCGTGTTCATTAATGCTGTGCTGTGCCAGGCAGTCAACGATGATCGGATCGTGTTCGGCATGGATGTAGGTGAGGCCGTCCAGCCGGACCATTTCGCGCATCACCTTCACGATGGTGTCGCCGTTGGCCATGGTGGAGCCGCGGTTGGTGGTGTACATCTTGACGGAGCGGATGCCGAGCTCAGCGAGCCGGTCCAGCTGCGCCGGGACGGTCTCGTCCCAGTCGATGACAGCTCCGTGCAGGGCGACGTCGCAGCGCGAGACTTCGGCGAGCCGCATCTTGTTTTCCGCGGCCTCAAGGGGAGTTTCGCTCAAGTCCGCCGGAATACCGAAGTCCATGATCGTCGTCGTGCCTCCCCAAAGAGCGGCGATGCTGGCGGTTTCGTAGGTGTCCAGCGATTTATAGGCACCGGTCACCTGTTCCACATGGGCGTGGGAATCCACTCCGCCGGGTATGACGGTGCGGCCGGCGGCGTCCAGTGTCCGGGTGGCCGCCGGCAGGAGCTCCGGGGACGTTGCGGAGCCGTAAAGTGCCGCAATCCGGCCGTCGGTGATGGCAATGTGGCCCTCTATGGTGCTGTCCGCATTGACGATGGTGGCGTTGGTGATGAGGAGATCCACGGTCATGGTGCTACCGAACTTTCTGGCTGGTCTTCGAGCCCCGGTCAAGGGTGCGGGTGATGTCCGCAGAGAGTCCTGCGTTGGTCTTGTGCGGCGGCCGGGCAAAGCTGCCCTTCCGGTGGGTGCCGCCGTTGAGGCTGATCAGCAGCTCGCACTGTTTCACGCCGGCGGAGATGCCGTCCACCACGGGGACGGGGATTTGGCCGCCGATCTCCCGCGCCAGACCGGCGAGCGGAGCACCCGCGAGAATGACGACGTCGGCCCCGTCCTTTTCGACGACGTCGTGGGCGAGCTGCAGCAGCTTGTCCTTGAAATCATCCTGGACGGAGCCGATGCTGCCCAACGAATCCTGCAGCGAACGGATCGAGGCGAGGCTGCTGCCCATCCCGTTGTGCTCCACGCATTCCCGGTACCAGGCCTGAATCCGCTGGGAAATGGCAACTATGGAGAACCGGCTTCCCTGCAGTGCCGCCGTGTGAATGGCCGCCTCCGTAATGCCGACGACGGGAATATCGACGAGTTCCTTCAGTGCGGGCATTCCCGGGTCCCCGAAGGCCGCGACAACGACGCCGTCCACGGTGCCGTCCTCCTCGGCGATGATCTGGGCCACGGCGGTACCGGCCAGCAGCGCCTCAACCCGGGTTTCGATGTATTCGACGCCGAACGCAGCGGTACGGACGATGATCTCGGTGCCGGAGGATGCAGCACGCTCCGCCTCGGCACGGATCAGCGCGGACACGCTCTCGCTGATATTGGGGTTGATGACCAGAATCTTCATGGCACTTACCTGTCTGCGATTGGGAGGGTTGATATGGGCGTTGTCGGCGTCCCGAAAATCAGGGTTCCGAAGATTAGCGTCCCGAAGACGGGGATCCGGCTGCCGGAAGCGCAGTGCGCTGCCGGCAGCCCAGTGCCGGGCGCAGGCGGATCTCCGTGGCGGCGGTGACGCTTCGGGTGGATCAGACCGGGAGGCGACGGCTGTAGTCCATGGTCAGGACGGAGACGGCCATAATGATGGCGGAACCGACAAAGTACAGCAGCGCCCAGGTGTAGCCGCCGGTGGCTCCGACGATCAGTCCCACCGCGATGGGTGTAATGAATCCGTTGATGTTTCCG
>JBBSSN010000319.1:0-2966 GCA_038242035.1 Actinomycetales bacterium | reverse complement strand
TTTGCGGCCGGGCCGCGGCCCGACTGGCTAAGGCCTGGAGTTAACCTTAGCCAGTCACCGGCGTTTACTTGGCCGTGAAACGCGGGAAGGCGGCAGATCCGGCGTAGCGGGCGGCGTCGTCGAGCTCTTCTTCGATGCGCAGCAGCTGGTTGTACTTCGCGACCCGCTCGGAGCGGGCCGGAGCACCGGTCTTAATCTGTCCGGCGTTGGTAGCCACACAGATATCGGCAATCGTCGTGTCCTCGGTTTCCCCGGAGCGGTGCGAGGTAATCGTCGTATAGCCGGCGCGCTGGGCCAGCGAGACGGCGTCCAGCGTTTCCGTCAAAGTGCCGATCTGGTTGACCTTCACGAGCAGAGAATTGGCCGTCTTCGCATCGATCCCGCGCTGCAGACGCTCCGGGTTCGTGACGAAGAGGTCGTCGCCGACGATCTGGACCTTGTCGCCAATGGCGTCGGTGAGCGTCTTCCAGCCTTCCCAGTCGTCCTCGTCCAGCGGATCCTCAATGGAGACCAGCGGGTAGTCCCGGACCAGCTCTTCGTAGTAGGCACTCATCTGCGCCGCTGTCTGCGAGGAACCTTCGAATTGGTAGGTTCCGTCCTTGAAGAACTCTGACGAAGCGACGTCCAGCGCCAGCGCCACGTCCTTGCCGGGGGTATAACCGGCCCTCTTGATGGCGTCCAGGATCAGATCCAGCGCGGCCCGGTTGGACGGCAGGTTCGGAGCGAAGCCGCCCTCGTCTCCAAGTCCGGTGGCAAGTCCCTTTTCCTGCAGCACGGATTTGAGATTGTGGTAAACCTCCACACCCCAGCGCAGCCCCTCGGAAAAGGTCGAGGCACCGAGCGGGACCACCATGAATTCCTGGATGTCAACGTCGGAGTCGGCATGCGATCCGCCGTTGAGAATATTCATCATCGGCACGGGCAAAACGTGCGCATTCGGTCCGCCCAGGTAGCGGTACAGCGGCAGATCTGAGGAATCCGCGGCGGCATGGGCGACGGCCAGCGAAACGCCCAGAATCGCGTTGGCTCCCAGATTGGATTTGTTCGGCGTGCCGTCGAGTTCCAGCATGGTCTGGTCGATCAGCCGCTGATCCGTCGCGTCGAAGCCAATCAGTGCCGGGGCAATGGTGTCGATGACCGCATCAACGGCCTGCCGGACGCCCTTGCCCTGGTAGCGGCCCTTTTCATTGTCCCTGCGTTCCACGGCCTCGAAGGCGCCGGTGGAAGCACCGGACGGGACCGCCGCGCGGCCTACCGAGCCGTCGTCGAGCCCTACCTCGACCTCGACCGTCGGGTTGCCCCGGGAATCCAATATTTCGCGTGCATGAATGGCGTCAATGATGGCCATGTACGGCTCCTAGGATGTGCTGCCTTGCATCGGGGCAGCTGGCGGATGAATGTCGACCTCGCTGTCCTACCTAGCCTAGCGCGTAAACCCCGCAGCCGGCCGGGCGCCGCTATCTGCCCGGGATCGTCCCCGAAATGACGTGCGCTGCCACTGAATTGGCCGCGGCGCGCAGGTCATTTTGCGGCTGCCGCGTCAGTTTCGACGCTGACGTCCTTTTGAAAGCGCCGGACGGCGGTTCGCAGAGCACGTTCGGCGTCCCGCCCGTTGCTGCGGGCAGTGCGCACGACGGCGAACAGCAGCTCACCGAGCTCATCTTCGGTCCGCGGCGGCGCGGCTTCAGGCCCGCCGCGGCGGACTGCCATATCCGGAAGGACGGCTGTACCCGGGAGGACGCGATCCAGCGACTTTTGCGCCAAGGCAAGCGCCAAGGCAAGCGCCGGGAGAGCTGCAGGAATGCCGTGAAAGGGAGATTGGGCGCCGGCAAGCGTTCGCTCCACGTTCTTGACGCTCCGCCAGGTCGCCTCAATCTCCGCCAGGTTCCCGGGGCCGGCGGGGTTGTCGGGGCCGGCCAGGTTCCCGGGGCCGGCGGGGTTTGCCGAGCCTGCGGGGTTTGCCGGGTTTGCCGGAAAACCGTCCAATAAGGTTCCGTCCGGACCGAACACATGCGGGCTGCGTCGGATCATTTTCGCCGTCAGCGCCCGCGCAACATCGGCGATGTCGAAGGCTCCGTTTTCCTGCGCCAGGCGGGCGTGCAAAACCACCTGCAGGAGAATGTCGCCGAGTTCTCCCCTGATCTCGTCGCGGGATCCCGTCTCGATGGCCTCGACAAGTTCGTACGACTCCTCGATCAGGTATTGCACCAGCGACTCATGCGTCAGCGCCGCCATCCACGGGCAGTGCCGACGCAGCTGGGCAATAACCTCAATCAGCCGGAGCAGTTCCACAGCTGGATCAGGCACAGCTGGATCAGGGACGGCTGGATCAGGGACGGCAGGATCAGGACGGGCAGGCATGCCGGTGCCGGCCTGGCCAGCACACATCAGCGCGCGCCGCTGTAGGCCTCAATCAGGTGATCCGCCAACGCTTCGCGGTCCTCCAGCGGCAGGAAGGCAGCTTCGGCAGCGTTCAGGGAAAGAGCCAGCAGATCATCCAGGTCGTAGTCAAAGACCTCCACCAGCAACTCGAACTCATCGGTCAGGGTAACGCCGCTCATCAAACGATTATCCGTATTGATCGTCACGCGGAATCCGGTCTGGTACAGCAGGTCCAGCGGGTGGTCAGCAATACCGCCGCCAAATCCCGCGATCGCACCGGTCTGCAGGTTTGACGACGGGCAGATTTCCAGCGCTATGCCTCGGTCCCGCACCCAGGAAGCCAATTCCCCCATCGTGACGACGCCGACAGTCTCTTCTGCACTCAGGCCTTCTTCGTCGAGCCTCGAGCCGCCAACCGCTGCCTCGTCGGCATCCTCCGCCGCGATGTACTCCACCTCAATATCTTCCGCGATCCGCACGCCGTGGCCCAGCCGCTGAGCACGTCCGTGAACCAGCGCATCCTGGATGCTCTCCAGCCCGGCGGCCTCGCCGGCATGCACCGTCGTCGGGAAATTATGTTCGGC
>JBBSSN010000318.1:0-2966 GCA_038242035.1 Actinomycetales bacterium | reverse complement strand
GGCGGATGTCGTCCAGCGCCTCTTCGACCTCGAAAATCACCCGGTATCCGGCGGGGAACGCGTCGGACCACTTTGCGGCCAGCCGGTTGGCGCTTTCGAGCTGGTGCGCCCCGCGGAGCACCTCGCTGATGCCCTCCGGCCAGGACCGCGCCGCCATGACCAGCCGCTGTTCCAATGCGGCGGCATCCACGGTACCCAGTTCCTCGCCCTTGGGCAGCCTGATCCGGAAAAAGAGCCGGGCCAGGGCGGATTCGCTCATCCTGGCCTCGAAGTCGATGGACACGGAGTGGAAGGTGCTGGTCAGTTCCGCTTCAATCCGGTGCCGGACGGCCGTGGTGTACCGGTCGCGGGGGATATAAATCAGGGCGGACATGAACCGGCCGTAGATGTCCGGCCGCAGGAAAAGCCGTGTGCGGCGCCGTTCCTGCAGCCTCAGGATTCCTTGAGCGGTGTTGATCAGATCCTCAACCTCGATCTGGAAGAGCTCGTCCCTCGGATAGGTCTCCAGCACCCCAAGCAGGTCCTTGCCGGAGTGCGAATCCGGCGGAAAGCCGAAGTGACGCAACACGGTGTCGATCTTTTCCCGCACTACCGGAATGTTCCGGACGCTTCCCGTGTAAACCGTGGATGCAAAAAGACCAATGAACCGCTGTTCGCCGTTAACGTTGCCCGCCGCGTCGAAGGACTTAACGCCGATGTAGTCCAGATAGGCCGCACGGTGCACGGTGGAACGGGAATTGGCTTTGGTGATGACCAAGGCACGCTTCTCCCGCGCCTTGCGCCGGCCGGTGTCCGTCAGATGCTGGACGTGCTTATTGCCGCGGTCATCACGCAGCAGCCCCAGTCCGCTGCCGTCCCTGTTCACGAGAACGTCCTCGCCGTCTTCCCGGACCAGGTCATATTCCCGGTAGCCGAGGAACGTGAAGTTACCAGCGTCCATCCAGTGCAGCAGATCTTCGGCTTCGCGCAGATCCACGATGGAGTCCGCGGCCCGGACCTTCCCCAGCAGATCGGCGCGGCTCAGGGCACGCTCGCGCATCGGCTGCCAGTCCTCTACCGCAGCCCGGACGTCGCCGAGAACCTTCGTCAGGCCCGTGTGCAGGGCCTCTTTGACGGCGTCATCGACCAGATCGATCTCGACGGCGATCCACGATTCCATGAAGGAGGCGTTATCACCCTGGGCAATAAGGTGGGACATATTGGGCATCGCGGCAGTATCGCCGCTGGCGATGCCGACGTGGGAGGGAACGCGTGCCACGCGGACAAGCTCATGACTGTCACGGTTTCGGGTAACGACAAACATCGGGTGCAGGACCAGATGGATGGCGGTTTTTTGCCGGACCAATTCAGCGCTGACCGAGTCAACCAGAAACGGCATGTCGTCGGTAACAATGTAGACGACGCTGCGCTCCATCTCCGAGGTGATATGCACCTTGGCTTCGCCCGGGGAGCGGTCATGGGCCAGGCTCCGGTGCTCCAGTACGCGGTCCTTCAATGTCTGCGGATCGTACGTCTGCGAATCTTCGGCAGCGAGCTGCTGGTAATAATCGGCGATGAACGCTTCCAGCACCGCTGGATCCAGCACCGCTGCATCCAGGGCGGTTTCGGCTGAGTTGATTCCAGACGACATGAAGTAACGCCTCCGTGAGAGTTGTGAAGTCCGCCTCATTGCGGCCCAAATCAGAGCCTAGCGTGAAACGCCCAGCCGCGCTGTGGTCCTTCCGACAGCGGATCTGCGCCTGAGCTGGACGGGTGCACAAACCATTTTGGCGATAGCAGCACGCAGCGCCGTCTCCGGCATCGACTCCAGGAGAAGCTGACCGGCGTTGAGCGTTTTATCCGCGGCGGCGGGATCCCACGGCAGAAAATGGCCGATCCCCAGTTCCGGGCCGAACCGATCCCACGCCAGCTTCAGCGCGCGTTCCGGAGCTCTGCCCGCGGCAGCGCTGCGGACCTTGTTCAGCACTACGACCAGGTCTGCCGGAGGCAGCAGCGCCGTTAGCTCAGCAAGGCCCCGCACCAGTCGAGGAAGCCCGACGGCGTCCGCCGCACCGATGGCGTAGATAGTATCCGCAGCAGCCAGCGACCGCAGCGTGGCCGCATTGCGACGCGGTGCGGCCGTGTCAAAACTCAGTTCTTCATCCGTTTCCAGACAGAACCCACAGTCAATCACCGTTACGTCGGCGACTTCCCGGCATAGAGCCAGAACACCTGCCAGCGCGGCCGACCGCAGCTCCGGCCATCTGTCCGCCCGGGTTAGACCCGTCAGCACACGCATCTGACCACCGGCGAAAACTACCGATGCCGCCACATTCCGCAGGCCCTCCACAGTGAGGAGCCCCTGATCCGCGAGGCGGCACGCCTGCGCCAGGCCCGCTGATTCATCCAGCAGGCCAAGGCTGGCACTGATGCTCGGGCCGTAGCTATCCGCATCCACCAACAGCACCGACAGACCGGAGGCGGCAAGCTCGGCCGCTATATTCATGGCGACCGTCGTGCGACCGGGTGCTCCCGTGGGTCCCCATACCGCCAGAATGCGTGCGGCCGGAAGCGCGGCGGGAGATCCCCTTTCGGCCGTGGAGTGCGCTGCCGGAACGCCGTGCGTTCCCGGCCGCCGAGCTGGTAGCTCCATGGGCGGTGCGGCAGCGGCATCGCCGCCGTTGCGTTCCGTCGCACGTGCTCCGATGGGGTCCGTTGGTCCCCACATGCCTGGCGTACCCGCGACCGTGGCCACTGCCGCCGCTATTTGGCCGGCGAGCGCCGCCGGGTCGATGCTGCAGGCCGTCACAACGGCGCCAATCCCGCGCAGCCGGGCGGCCTCGTCGTCGTCGGCCAGTACGATGACGACGACACCGACAGCCGACAGCCGGTCCACCACCGTGGCGGTGAGTTCCGTTGCATCACCGAGGACTACGGCGGCGCGCGCCAGGCCGCTTTGGCAGGCGGCGAGCAGCTCCGCAAGTTCG
>JBBSSN010000317.1:0-2974 GCA_038242035.1 Actinomycetales bacterium | reverse complement strand
CCGACCTATTTCCCTAAGTCTCCAGCACCGCCCGCCCCTCCCGAAAGGAAAACACCGTGCTTCGTTCCCTGTACTCCGGTATCTCCGGACTCCGTGCCCACCAGACCATGCTGGACGTCACCGGCAATAACATCGCCAATGTGAACACCCAGGGCTTCAAATCGTCCTCGGTGCAGTTCCAGGACACGCTTTCGCAGCTGACCAAGAGCGCATCGTCGCCGCAGGCTGCCGCCGGCGGAACCAACGCCGCGCAGGTCGGGCTCGGTGTGCAGGTCGCCGGGGTCTCCACGAATTTTGCCCAGGGCTCCACCCAGGCCACCGGCAAATCCACGGACATGATGATCTCCGGGGATGGATTCTTCGTCACCAAACATGGTGGCGCTACCCTGTACACGCGTGCGGGCGCGATGAATCCCGATGCGGAGGGCAGACTGGTGACCCCCGACGGCGGTATTCTGCAGGGCTGGATGGCGACGCCGGACGGTACCGTCGGCACGGGGGCCCCGGTCAGTGACATTGTGCTGTCCGCAGGAACAACCGTGCCGGCAGCAGCCACCAGCAAGGCGACCGCGAGCGGGAACCTGCCGTCGGACGGGGCCGGGTCGCCGTTGACGCGCGATATTCAGGTTTACGACAACCTCGGAAACGTCAGCAGCATCGCCATGACCTTCACACACACAACGGGGAACAGCTGGAGCGTGTCGGCCCCGGGCTCGCCGGCAACGACACTGAACTTCGACGCGAAGGGAAGTCTGCCCGCCAATACCAACATGACCGCGGCGGGGGTGACTGTGGACCTTTCCACCCTTACCGGATTCGCCGGCTTGAGCACCATCACCGCAAAGGCCGACGACGGCAGGGCAGCGGGAACGCTTAAGTCATATTCCGTGAGCCAGGACGGCACGATCGTGGGATCGTTCAGCAACGGCGTGACCCAGTCTGTCGGCCAGGTGGCACTCGCCACCTTCACCAACCCGGGAGGTCTGGAAAAGGCCGGGAATTCCTCCTACACGGTTACCGCCAACTCCGGTGCGGCGACAACCGGCACCGCGGGTTCCGCGGGGATGGGGACACTCGCCAGCGGCGTGCTGGAGATGTCCAACGTGGACCTTTCCCAGGAGTTCACGAATCTGATTGTGGCTCAGCGCGGGTTCCAGGCCAACGCCCGCATTATCACCACCTCGGATGAGGTCCTCCAGGAACTGACCAACCTGAAGCGCTAATGCGCTAAAAGCCGTCCCCGGCAGCTAACAAAACGCCGGGGACGGCCGAGAGTACCTTGCGACGGTCCATTGGGCCTCTGAGGCGAGGAAGAATCAATGATCGTAGTAACCCGGCTGGATAACCGCGAGTTCGCGATCAATCCTGACCTCATTGAGCGCATTCATGCCAATCCGGACACCACGTTGGTGATGGCCGACGGGGCCAAGTACATCGTCACCGAATCACTGTCCGAAGTCATCGAACTCATTGCCCAGTACCGCGCCTACGTCATCGGGCTGGCCCGCCACACCCACCCCGTGACCGCGCTGCACGGCGGCCGCACCCTCAGCATTGTTCCGCCCTCAGATCCCGGCAGCGATCGTCCTGGCAACTCCGTTCCGCTGCCCCCAGCAAGGTAGCGTCATGGACCCGTCAACACTCATCGGCCTGGCCCTGGCCTTCGGCGCTCTCTTCGGCATGGTCACCCTCGAGGGTGCCCATATTCAATCCCTGCTGCTGCCGCCGCCAATGATTTTGGTCTTCGGCGGAACCCTGGCCGTCGGCCTGGCAGGTTCCACGCTCAAAGATGTGATCCAGGCGTGGAAGGCGCTGCCGGGAGCCATCAAGGGCAAGACCACACCGCCGCAGCAAAGCATCGACCAAGTGGTGAAGCTCGCGGAAACGGCCCGAAGCGAAGGTCTGCTCGCCTTGGAGCAGGAAGCGGCCAAGGTGACCGATCCGTTCCTGCGTGGCGCGCTGCAGAGCATTGCGGACGGCACCGACGGCGACGAGCTGCGGATGATGCTCGAGGACGAGGTGGCCACCAAAATCAAAACCGATCATGGGGCCGCCAAATTCTTCAATAGCCTCGGCGGTTACGCCCCTACCGTCGGGATCATCGGCACAGTCGTTTCACTGACTCACGTGTTGGAGAACCTCAGCAGCCCGGACAAATTGGGCCCAATGATCGCCAGCGCTTTTGTGGCAACACTCTGGGGCCTGCTCTCGGCAAACTTCATCTGGCTTCCGATCGGCAGCCGGATGGGGCGGGTTTCGGAGCTGGAGGTGGAGCGGATGATGCTGCTGATGGAGGGCGTCCTGGCAGTCCAGGCCGGAAGCCAGCCCCTGGTGCTGCGGGAACGCTTAAAGGCTATGGTCCCGGCCCACGATCTGAAGACCCCCGGTTCCAAGAGTAAGGACGCCGACGGTTCCAAGGGCTCCAAGGGCTCCAAGAGCAAGGAAAAGGAAGCGGCGTGAGTGCCCGCCCGCGCCGGCGGAATTTCGGCAAGCCGGCCGAACAGCATGCCGATGAACGCTGGATGGCGTCCTACATGGACATGGTCACCGTGCTGATGTGCATGTTCATCGTGCTCTACGCCATGTCAACGGTGGACGCGAACAAATTCGAGCGGCTGAAGAATTCGCTCGCCACGGGCTTTGGCGTCGAACAGACCACCAAGGTCGATACGGCTACCGGCGTCGTCGTTCCGCCGGACAAAGTGAATTCGGAAGCCGAGGGCTTTGCCGGTCCGGCGGTCGTTGCGGCCAACGCCGCTCCCGCCATGCCTGCCCCGGCAGTGCCCGCTCCGGCAGAAACCGGGCAGCCGGAATTGACCCAGAAGGAGCTGGCGCAGAAGGAAGTCGCGCGGCTGACAGCCCTCCGGGACAAGATGGCGGCCAACCTTGCGGCCATTGGCATGACTGCTGCCGCGAAGTTCCAGATCGACGAACGCGGCCTCACCGTCCGGTTGGTTAGTTCCGAGACCTTTTT
>JBBSSN010000316.1:0-2991 GCA_038242035.1 Actinomycetales bacterium | reverse complement strand
GGTATCAACGCTCTGTTCGGGCCGCTGCATGGCGGTGCCAATGAGGCCGTGCTCAATATGCTCCGCCAGATCCAGGCCAGCGGTGAACCGGTGGAGAAGTTTGTGGAGCGCGTGAAGAACAAGGAAGCCGGCGTGAAGCTGATGGGCTTCGGGCACCGGGTTTATAAGAACTACGATCCGCGCGCCAAAATCGTCAAGGAAACGGCCCACGAGATCCTGGCGAAGCTGGGCGGCAATGACGAGCTGCTGGACATTGCCATGCGGCTGGAGGAAGTTGCTCTCACGGATGACTACTTCATTTCCCGCAAGCTGTATCCCAACGTGGACTTCTACACGGGTCTGATTTACAAGGCCATGGGCTTCCCGGAGAAGATGTTCACGGTGCTGTTTGCGATTGGCCGGCTGCCGGGCTGGATTGCGCAGTGGCGGGAAATGATGAAGGACCCGCAGACAAAGATCGGCCGTCCGCGCCAGCTGTACACCGGCGAAGCGGAGCGCATGTACCCCTCGCGCTCGATGTTCGCAGCCTAAGCACGACGGCGGCGGGTCACCTTCCTCAGGAAGGTCACCCGCCGCCGTCGTCAGTTCATCGAGTGCACCGCAGCTGCTCGTGCCAGCCCGCGTTCCGGCATCTGCGGCACGGTCGATGCTCAGACGGTGGCGTAGCCGGTGGGGTTGTTCTTCTGCCAGCGCCAATGGTCCTGGCACATCTGATCGAGCCTCTTATTCGTGGACCAGCCCAGATCCGCCAAGGCAGCGGACGGGTCGGCCCAGAACGCGGGAAGATCACCGGGCCTGCGTGCGGCTACTTCGTAGGGCAGTTCGTGGCCCACGGCCCGCTCGAACGCATGCAGGACGTCAAAGACGGACGAGCCGATCCCGGAGCCGAGGTTCCAGCGGAACACACCGGGCTTCTGCGTCACATAGTTGACTGCGGCAACATGGCCCTCGGCAAGATCCATCACATGGATATAGTCCCGAAGGCAGGTTCCATCAGCGGTGTCGTAGTCGCCGCCGAAGACCATTAGCTTCTCGCGCCGGCCGACGGCGACCTGGGCAATGAAGGGCACCAGGTTGTTCGGAATACCCAGCGGGTCCTCGCCGATGAGCCCCGATTCGTGTGCGCCGACGGGGTTGAAGTACCGAAGCAGGGCGATGCGCCAGCGGCTGTCAGCGGTCCCGATGTCGCTGAGGATATCCTCGATCTGCTCCTTGGTGCGGCCGTACGGATTATTGGCCCCGATTTCCATCTTCTCGACGTACGGTACGGCATTGTTTTCGCCATACACCGTGGCCGAGGAGCTGAAAACCATCGTCCGCACACCGTAATCGTCCATCACGCGGAGCAGGTTCAGGGTGCCGGCAACGTTATTGTGGTAGTACTTCAGCGGCTGGCTGACCGATTCCCCGACGGCTTTAAGGCCGGCAAAATGGACGACGGCGTCAATCCGACTTTTCGAGCCCGCCCCTCCGCTGTTGAGGGCGAAGACCGCACGCAAAGCTGGTTCGTCCAGCAGGTCCACGGCGTGGAAGGCTGCGGTCTTACCGGTGATGTCCTGCACCCGGCGGAGCGATTCCTCGCTGGAGTTCACCAGATTGTCGGCCACGAGTACGTCGTGGCCGGCCTCCAAAAGACAGAGAACTGTGTGTGAGCCGATGTAACCGGTCCCGCCGGTAACCAAAACTTTCATTTCTCCAGCCTACCGGCCTGCTAAACATGGTTCGGTCGTGCCACGTAATTTGGTCCGGACGTGCTAAAAAAGAGTATGCCCAAGGTTATAGATCCATTGGTTCGTCGGGAAGAGGTGGCGGAGGCGCTCTTCCGCGTTGTCGCGGCGTCCGGCCTGGAGTCGGCGTCGCTGCGTACCGTTGCCGCCGAGGCGGGGCTTGCGGTGGGATCTGTGCGGCATTACTTTCAGGGCCAGTCCGAGCTGATGATCTTTGCGTTCCATACCGTGTCTTCGCGGATCCGCGGGCGGGTGGAAAAGCGCGTGGCGGCGCTGGAAGCTGCGCTGGAGGACGACGGCGGCGTTGGACCGGGCAGCAAGCGGCAGCCCGGCAAGGGGCGGTCCAGCAAGGGGCAGCCCAGCAAGGGGCCTGGAGCAGCGTGTGCCGATGTCCTGATGGAACTCCTGCCGGTGGATGCGGAACGCCGGTTGGAATCGAGCGTGTGGCTTTCCTTCGTGACAGCGGCCAGAACCGACGGTGTGCTCGGCGATGAGGCCGACGGCGCCTACCGCGGAACGGCGATGCTGGTGGGACGGATCATCACGGTGCTGCTCGCCGCGCAGGATGCCCGGATGGGGCTCGACCCGGTGCTGGAGGCCGAGCGGCTGCTGGCATTGATCGACGGCCTGTGCGTGCATATGTTGCTGCAACCCGGGTGGAGCACGGAAGAGCTCAGCCGCACCGTGATCGAGACCCATTTAGCCTCGCTGAAGAGCTGCTGAGGAGAGTATTCTAGGTTCTGTTGTGAAGGCACAGGGCGGAAGGGCGGCAAATGCATCACACCGGCGGCCCGGGCTGGCGCATTACCATGGACACCTCGGCGGCGCTGATGGTGGCTCTGCATCTGCGGGACATGGCCGCGCTGACCGGGGCGGGGAACCCTGGACTGTGCGCCACCAAGCCACCGGCCCGCGCGGCGGATCCGCACCAGTTGACCGCCGGGGTAGGCGGCACAGCGTCGCTGCGGCGGGAATGGGAGCAATGGTGGGAATTGCTGTTGCGGAGCCACCCCGCCAGCCACCCCGAGCTGCTGCCGCCGGAATTCCAGGCCTTCAGCGGATCGCCCGCCCTGCAGCGCCTCCTGCAGGCGCATTTCGGCACCGCACTGAGCTGGGCCCGGGAGCGGCAAAGTGAATACACATTGCTCGCGGCCGGCCGGGAAACCATGGGAATGACAGGCATACTGGCGCAGCTCGTGCAGGACCGGGAGATGGAGTTGGGCCGGAACGCCCGCGACTTCACCCTGACTATTATTGAATTGCC
>JBBSSN010000315.1:0-3016 GCA_038242035.1 Actinomycetales bacterium | reverse complement strand
GTGCGACGGCCGCGAAGAGGATGCAGAGGAGTCCTGCACTGAAGGCTGTCGGCTGGACTATTCTTGCCTGCAGACTTCGGTATCCCCCGGGGTGCGCACCGACCCGGACGGCTGTCTGTCGGGCGGGAATGGGTGCGGAAGTACGGCAAAATTCAGGGGCGCCAGTGGACATGCTGGGATCCTACTCTTGGGGTCCTCACCGCGCCATGGGTAGATCTGCCGACGGCGTCCACAAGACGTCAGCGGACAACTTCTCCACGGCGGCTAAAAGCCTGCGATGGCGTGCGGAATGTAGTGTTCTTCCAGTGCGGAGAGCTCCTCGGCGGTGAGGCTGATGTCCAAGGAAGCGACCGCGTCCTCCAGATGGCCAAGCTTCGTTGCCCCGACAATCGGCGCGCTGACGGATGGATTGGCGCAAACCCACGCCAGCGCCACTTGCGCGCGGGGAACTTCGCGGGCCCGGGCCACGGCGGCCACGGCCATGGAGATCTTCCGGTCGGCGTCTTCGGCCTGCCGGTAGAGGGTCTGGCCAAACTCGTCCAGGCCTGCGCGCGTTGTCGCCTCGTCCCAGTCCCGGGTCAGCTTGCCCCGGGCCAGCGGACTCCATGGCAACACCCCAATCTTTTCTTCCCGGCAGAGCGGATACATTTCGCGCTCTTCTTCCCGGTTGATGAGATTATAGTGATCCTGCATGCTGACGAAACGGGCCCAGCCATTGGCCTGCTGGGCGTGCAGGGCCTTGGAAAACTGCCAGGCGTACATGGACGATGCACCAAGGTAGCGGACCTTGCCGGCGCGGACGACGTCGTCCAGGGCTTCCAGCGTTTCCTCCAACGGGGTCAGCGGATCCCAGCGGTGGATTTGATACAGGTCGATGTAGTCGGTTCCGAGCCGGCGCAGGCTCTCATCGATCTGCCACAGAATGTGCTTGCGGGACAGGCCGGACCCGTTCGGTCCTTCGCTCATTCTGCCGTGGACTTTGGTGGCAATGACGAGTTCTTCGCGACGGCCAAAATCCGCAAGTGCGCGTCCGGTGATTTCCTCGCTGGCGCCATCCGAGTAAACATTGGCGGTGTCAAAGAAATTGATACCGAGTTCGATCGCCCGCCGGAAGAACGGCCGGGATTCTTCCTCCGATAGGGTCCAGCCGTGGTTGCCGCGCTGCGGCTCCCCGTAACTCATGCATCCCAGAGCCAAAGCAGAGATATCCGTGCCGGTATTTCCAAGTTTGACGTATTTCATCTGCTTCTTCCTGGCCGTTTCGAATCCGTACCAGTGATATTAGTCGCCTGACTGCGCTGTCCGCGCGCCTGACAGCGCTGTCCGGTCGCCGTCCTGCTCCACCCGCGCGCAGCACGGCGGCACCGGGCCAGGCAACGCCGAACGGATTGCATAAGCTGGTCCAATGACTGCAACGCTCGTGGCCAAGGGCCTTTCCGGCGGCCACGCCCACCGGACGCTGTTCTCCGATCTCAATCTGACCGTCGCGCCTGGGGATGTGGTGGGAGTCGTGGGTGCTAACGGCGCCGGCAAATCGACACTGCTGCGCCTGCTCGCCGGCGTGGAGGAACCGCTGGCAGGGACGGTCAGCCGCGCGCCGTCGGATGCCTTCATTGGCTGGCTGCCGCAGGAACACGAGCGCCTTGCGGGTGAGACGGTGGCCGGCTACATTGCCCGCCGTACCGGCGCCGCCGAAGCCACTGCCCGGATGGAGGCCGCAGCGGAGGCGCTGGCGTCCGGGACAAAGGCGGTCGACGACGATTATGGCGCCGCGCTGGATCATTGGCTGGCGTGCGGGGCGGCAGATCTCGAGGAAAGAATCCCAGCGATGCTGGCCGAACTGGAGCTTGGCACCGGGACGGCGGCGCAGATGGCGTCGCTCTCCGGCGGCCAGGCCGCCCGGGCTGCTCTGGCAGCGCTGCTGCTGAGCCGTTTCGACATCGTGCTCTTGGACGAACCAACCAATGATCTGGACCTGGCTGGTCTGCAGCGGCTGGAATCCTTTGTCCAGGGCCTGCGTGGCGGGGTCGTCCTGGTTTCGCACGACCGCGAATTTCTGGCCCGCTGCATTTCCTCGGTTGTGGAGCTGGACCTGGCGCAGAACCACGTCGCCGTGTATGACGGCGGCTACGACGCCTATCTGCAGGAGCGCGCCACGGCGCGCCGGCATGCCCGCGAGGCCTATGACGAGTTTGCGGACAAGAAGTCTGATCTGGTGGCGCGTGCCCGGACACAGCGCGAATGGAGCTCGCAGGGGGTGCGCAATGCCATGAAGAAGGCGCCCGATAATGACAAGATCAGGCGCCGGGCCAGTACCGAGTCCTCGGAAAAGCAGGCGCAGAAGGTCCGCCAGATGGAGTCCCGGATTGCGCGGCTGGATGAGGTTGCGGAGCCGCGGAAAGAGTGGCAGCTTCAGTTCAGCATTGGGACCGCGCCGCGTTCGAGCTCGGTGGTGGCAACGCTGAACCAGGCTATGGTCCGGCATGGCGCATTCACTCTGGGCCCGGTGTCACTGCAGGTCAACGCGGGGGAGCGGATCGGGATTACCGGTCCCAACGGCGCGGGGAAATCGACGCTGCTGCGGCTCCTGCTCGGACATGACGCGCCCGACGGCGGCACGGCCGCCTTGGGTGCGAACGTCGCCGTTGGCGAGATTGACCAGGTCCGCGGGCAACTGGCAGGGACGGACGCACTGGGGGCTGCCTGCGAAGCCCGGCTCCCGGAACACAGCAGCGCCGAGGTCCGCACTTTGCTGGCGAAGTTCGGGCTCAAAGCGGATCAGGCAAGGGCGGCCGTCGGCAGCCTTTCACCGGGGGAGCGCACACGGGCAGCGCTGGCTCTCCTGCAGGCCAAGGGCGTGAACCTGCTGGTTCTGGATGAGCCCACGAACCACCTGGACCTGCCGGCCATTGAGCAGCTCGAGGAGGCGCTGGAAAGTTACGACGGGGCGCTGCTGCTGGTTTCCCACGACCGCCGCCTGCTGGCGAAGGTCCGATTGGATACCCGCTGGGACGTC
>JBBSSN010000314.1:0-3017 GCA_038242035.1 Actinomycetales bacterium | reverse complement strand
TGCGGACGGGCCCGTCCTCCGGTACCGAACCGCGGGAATCACCTTCACTGCCGGTGCCCTCGCTCTGGGCGGCCTGCCGCCGCTGTCCATCTGGGCCGCTAAGGACGAGATCCTTGCCGGGGTTCTGCGGGAATCCCCTGCGCTCTACATTGTGGGGCTCGCCGCAGCCGCCGTGAGCGCGGCCTACGCTGCCAAAGCGCTCGCCGTGGTCTGGGCAAAACCGGCAGCATCCGCTTCCGATGCCAGCCCGGCTGCCGCCGCCGCGAAGCGCCAACACCGCCTTCCTACCGCGGCGCTGCTGCCCCTGCCCGTCCTCGCCACCGCGGCGGTCGTACTCGGTCTCTCGGGCATGCCCGCCCTCTCGCGTTGGTGGCAGGACCTGCTGGGGCTGCCGGAGACCAGCGCCCCGGAGCCGTGGGAGCTGGCCGTCTCGGGAATATTGGCCCTCGCCGTCATCGGAGGTATTTACCGTCAGCAGATCCGGCGGCTGTCGAGGGAGGGTACGCTGTTGGGCGCGCCTGCGGGTAACCGGCTGAAGGCTTGGCTCGGCGACTGGCTCGGCCTGGAACACGCGGCGACGGTGCTGATCACTCGCCCGACCATGGCGCTGGCGGTTTCCCTGGCCCGTTTCGACGATCGGGTGTTGGCCCGCAGTGTTGACGCGGCAGCGGTGCTTGTCCTGAAAGCCGCTACGGGCACCGATCGGCGCCTCGAGCACGGCATCAGCGCCGCCGTCGGCTCTCTCACCGGAACGGTCCGGCAGCTGGCCCGCTCCGCCCGCCGTCCACAGACCGGCCTCATTCACCAGTATTACGCCCAGGCCATCATTGCGCTGACCGTCCTTGCCGCCCTCTTCGTCGTCCTGAGGTGACTGTGTTTTCTGAAGTGACCGTGTTAACCATCGTGGTCTTTCTTCCGGTCCTGGTCGGGGTCGGTCTGTTCCTGGTGCCTCAAGCACGACGGCGGCTGGTGGCCGGAATCTGGATCACGACGACCGCCGTCGACCTCGCGTCATTCGTCGCGCTGTGGATCGGCTACGCGGCTGGCGGCGGCAGAAGTACCGGAGTGGGAGCCGTTGCCGGGACGGAAACCGGGACGGGGACGATTGGCTATGAGACCAATATTGCCTGGATGCCCACGCTCGGGTCCGGTTATCACGTAGGTGTGGACGGTCTGTCCCTGCCGCTGGCGGCCATGACGGCCCTGCTGTTTCTGGCCTGCGCCATTTACTCCGTGCGTCAGGACCACCGTCCCCGGGCCCATGCCGCGCTGTTTTTGTTCCTGCAGACCGTTTCGCTGGGTCTGTTCGTGTCCCTGGACCTGATTCTCTTCTTCGTCTTCTTCGACCTGTCCATCGTCGGCATGTACTTCATCATCGCCGTCTGGGGGCACGGAAACGCCGCCCGCTCTGCCCTGCAGTTCTTTCTCTACACGTTCATCGGCTCATTGGCCCTGCTGCTGGGCTTCATCGTGCTGTATCTGGCCAGTGACCCGCACACGTTCGACATCGTCGAACTCATCCGGCAGGATCCGCTGAAGAATGATCCACTGGTGGGGGGCCTGGCCCTGCTGACCATCAGCATCGGATTGGCCGTGAAGACGCCCACCGTGCCGTTCCATACGTGGCTGCCGCCCGCGCACACCGACGCCCCGGCGCCGGGATCCGTGATCCTGGCCGGCGTGCTGCTCAAAATGGGAGCCTACGGTTTTGTCCGCATCGCCATGCCGATTCTGCCGGGGCCGTGGCGCAGCTACGCGATGGTCTTCGTCATCGTCGGTGTGGTTTCGGTGCTATACGGCGCACTGGTGGCCATGGCCCAGTCCAACTTCAAGCGGATGGTGGCCTACACCTCGGTCAATCACATGGGCTACATCATCCTGGGACTCGGGGCTGCGGGGCTTGCAGCGGGAACCAACCCGCAGGCAGCCAATCTGGCCGTTACTGGCGCCGTAACCCAAATGGTCAGCCACGGACTCCTGACCGGAGCGCTGTTCCTGCTGGCCGGGGTGCTCTTTGCACGCGGCCACAGTTACGAAATGTCCGACTACGGAGGTCTCGCCGGGGCCGCTCCCCGGTTTGCCGCGCTGACCGCCGTCGCCGTCTTCGGCTCCCTGGGTCTGCCGGGTCTCTCCGGGTTCATTGCCGAGTTCCAGATCTTCACCGGGAGCCTGGGTGCGGCGCCCATCCCCACGGCGTTGGCTCTGCTGGGCATCCTGATCACCGCGGCTCTGTTGCTGCGGATGCTGGCTCAGGTGTTCCTCGGACCCGAGCGGCAGCCCAAGAGGCAGACGCAGGAACGTGGTGCGCCAACTGCTGGAACGCCCTACGATCTGCGTCCGCGGGAGCTGCTCTCCGTGGCTCCCCTGCTGGTGCTGGCCGTCGTCATCGGCGTCTTCCCACGGTTTCTGCTGGATCTGATCGAACCTGCGGCGCACGCGCTGATCGCCCTCGTCGCGGCGGGGACTCAGTGAACGCAAGGCCCGCTGGGGACGCCATCAGTCTCGCCGCCCTGGCGCCGGAGATCATCGTGGCCCTCGCCGCCGTCGTCATCCTGCTGCTGGGCAGCTGGCTCCCGCGGCGCCGGCAATATCTGTCCCGCTGGATGGCGCTGGCGGCCGTCATTGCCGCGCTGATCCTCTCCGTGGCCCGGGCTGCGCAGCCTGCGGAAATCACCGCGGCGGCAACCTTCACCATCGATTCATCGCTGAGTGTGGCACGCATCGCGGTCCTGGCCGGCACCGTCGTTGTCCTGGTGTTGGCCGGCGGAAGGTTCAGCGGCCATAAGAGAGAATCTGAGTTTTACGTTCTGCTGCTGCTCGGGTCCCTCGGGACCTTGATCCTGGCCGGCGCCAGCGACCTGCTGGTGCTGGGAGCGGGCTACCTGCTCGCCAGCATTCCGCTCTATGCCCTGGTGGGATTCGCCAAAGACTCAGCCGGCACCGAGGCGATGCTCAAGTACTACCTGATGGGCGCGCTGTTCGGCGTGCTGCTGCTGGTGGGAATCACGGTGCTCTTC
>JBBSSN010000313.1:0-3029 GCA_038242035.1 Actinomycetales bacterium | reverse complement strand
GCCACTGGTATTCGCCGCCATTGAGCAGCGGACGGTGCGGCTCCTCGACGCCGTCGGCCGGATACGCCATGGCATGCCGTGCGGCAACTTCCGCCGCGATCACGCCCAGACCGATCCCGCCGAGCTGGGAATTGGTGCCGGCGAAAAACTCGTCCACCAGGTCCTGTGACAGGCCCAGCGCCTCAAACGTCTGGGCTCCGCAATAAGAGGTCACCGTGGAGATCCCCATTTTGGACATGATCTTCAGCACGCCCTTGCCCAGGCCCTTGATCAGGTTGTAAACGCCCTCCTGTGCGCTCACACCGGTGATGTCCCCGGTGCGGATCAGTTCCTCCACACTTTCCATCGCCAGGTATGGGTTCACCGCAGCGGCGCCGTAGCCCACCAGGGCCGCCACATGGTGCACCTCGCGAACATCCCCGGCCTCCACCACCAGTGCGGTCTTAGTCCGGTTGGCGCTGCGCAGCAGATGATGGTGCACGGCACTGAGCAACAGCAGGGACGGGATCGGCGCCCACTGTGCGTTGGAATCCCGGTCGGACAACACCACGTACTGCACGCCGCGGTTGATCGCTCCGGAAACCTGTTCGCAGATTTCCGCCAGCCGGGCACGCAGGGCGCCCTCGCCGCCGTCGGGCTTGTACAAACCGCGGACCTTGACGGCCACCCGGTCCCCCGCGGCGTTTTGGATGTTGGCGATCTTAGCCAGTTCGTCATTGTTGATCACCGGGAACGGCAGTGCCAGCTGCGGCTGGCGGACCTCCTCGAGCGAGAGCAGGTTGCCCTGCGGCCCGATGCTGGAGTTCAGCGAGGTGACCAGCTCCTCGCGGATCGCATCCAGCGGCGGATTGGTGACCTGGGCGAAGGACTGGACAAAGTAATCGAAGAGCAGCCGGGGGCGCTGGGACAGCACGGCAATCGGGGTGTCCGATCCCATGGCGCCCAGCGGTTCGGCGCCGGTGCGGGCCATAGGCCCGATCAGGATCCGCAGTTCCTCCTGCGTGTACCCGAAGGTGCGCTGCCGGTGGTTGACCGAGGCCCGGGTGTGGACCACGTGCTCGCGTTCGGGCAGGTCAGCGAGTTTGATGACGTTACCCCGCACCCACTCGCCCCACGGATTGGCGCCGGCCAGCTCGGTCTTGATCTCAGAGTCGGAGATGACCCGCCCGGCATCCGTGTCCACCAGGAACATTTTGCCCGGAGACACCCGGCCCTTCTTGACCACCTTCGCGGGCTCGATGTCCAGCACGCCCACCTCGGAGGCAAAAATGATCAGCCCGTCCTCGGTGATCCAATACCGTCCCGGACGCAGACCGTTGCGGTCCAAGGTGGCTCCCACCACCGTGCCGTCGGTGAAGGAGACGGCGGCGGGGCCGTCCCACGGTTCCATCAGCATCGAGTGGTATTCGTAAAAGGCACGGCGGGCCGGATCCATGGTGGCGTGGTTTTCCCAGGCCTCCGGGAGCATCATCATGATGGCCTGGGTGATGGGCCGCCCGGCCAGCCAGAGCAGTTCAGCGACCTCGTCAAAGGATGCGGAATCGGAAGCACCCGGGGTGCAGATCGGGAACAGATCCTCCGGCGTATCACCAAGCAACGGGGCGCTCAGCGTGGACTGGCGGGCCCGCATCCAGTTCCGGTTGCCCTTGACGGTATTGATTTCGCCGTTGTGGGCGATGGTGCGGAACGGCTGCGCCAGCGGCCAGGACGGGAAGGTGTTGGTGGAAAAGCGCGAGTGCACAATCCCGAGCCTGGTCTTGAACCTGCTGTCCGAGAGATCGGGGTAGAACGGCTCCAGCTGGGCGGTGGTCAGCATGCCCTTGTACACGATGGTGCGCGAGGACAGCGATGGGAAGTAGACGCCGAACTTGTTCTGCGCGCGCTTGCGGAGCCGGAAGGCCTTCGCGTCCAAGGCCCTGTCGTCCGGATGCCTGGTGTCCGGATGATTGGTGTCCGAATGCCTGGTGTCCGAATGCCTGGTGTCCAAAGGCACAGCCGGGTCGGCGTCAGCCTGCGGCATCGCGACGAAGAGCTGGACAAAGTGCGGCATACAGGCCTTGGCCATCGCGCCGACCAGACCCTCAACGATGGGGACGTCGCGCCAACCGAGTACGGTGAGGCCCTCGTCCTCGGCCAGGGCATCCAGTCCGGCCCGGGCCAGCGCAGCCTCGGTAGCCTCCGGGGGCAAAAACGCGGTGCCCACGGCGTACTGTCCCGGGGCGGGGAGCGCGAAGGCCGTGACGGCGCGGAAAAATTCGTCCGGGATCTGGGTGAGCAGGCCGGCGCCGTCGCCGGTACCTTCGTCCGCCCCGACGGCTCCGCGATGTTCGAGATTGCGCAGCGCGGTGAGCGCGGCGTCCACGATGTCATGCCCCGGTTCGCCGCGCAGCGTTGCCACTATGGCGAGGCCGCAGGCGTCCTTCTCGTTCTCCGGCCGGTAGAGGCCCTTCGCCGCGGGCAATTGCGCATAGCGGCGGAACGGGGATTCGGGCAACGGGGATGGCGGTGCAATCTGCGCAGCGGTGGCCTCTATCTGTGCGCTGGTGTGAACCTGCGCAGCGTTGGCCTCTAGCGGTGCGCAGCTGTGAACCTGCGCTCCGGATGGGATATCAATCATGGCGTTTTTGTCCTTCCCCCTGATGGAGCGTGTGGAGGGGACAACATTGGCCCGGCGCAACAGACGGCACAGAACCGGCCGCGCAATTTTCTAGTGCAAATTATATGACAGTCGTCACGGCAGTTCTAATGTGCGGCGATGCCGGTGCTTCCAGAATGGCAGTGGCTGCGGGTATGTCCACTGTCCCGGCCGGTTTCCGGGCCGCATCTTAGGCTATGGACTTCCGGGTGATAACCCGTTGCGGTCCGTCCCTGGCTCCGCTGCTACCGCGGTATTCCCCGGTGCTATGGAGCCTTGGTACCGGAGGTTTTCCCGTCCCCGGTATCCGCGAGATTATCACGCGCTGCGGGCTTTTCCCGAGTGTTGGACAAAGTGTCCGCATTCTGGACATCTGTCTCTTCAATACCCGCAT
>JBBSSN010000312.1:0-3034 GCA_038242035.1 Actinomycetales bacterium | reverse complement strand
GGTTCTGCGAGCAAGCCCCAACGCTGTCCGGGGAGACGGTCCGGATAGCCATGTTGGATGGCACCCATGTGATTTACCTGGCCAGGTATGAGGGTCACCCTGCGGTGCGTTTGACTTCAAATATCGGCGACAAGATGCCAGTGTCACTCTGCGCAGTAGGCAAGGCTCTGATTGCGCGGCTGCATGACCATGACATCGCCCGGATGTTTCCGGATGATCTGCAGCTGCCTGTCATGACCCCGGCGTCGCTGCGGACCGGTGCGGAGTTGAAGGCGCAGCTGCGCACCATCCGCGAACAGGGTTTCGCTTTCGAGGATGAAGAATCCACCACCGGTGTTGTTTGCTTGGGCGTCGCGGTGCCCACCCGCGGCGCGCACGGGTCCAGCCTTGGCCTTTCGGTTACCGCCTTGAAGGCCACCTACTCCGAGGCGCAGGGCGCGGCGATGGTGGCGGAACTGACGGAGTTGGCGCGATCGCTGGGTAATCCGATGGGCTGAGTTCCAGGGCACAAACGGCTCTTGGCTAAATGTTCAGTTAGTTGTACGCTGTTCACTGTAGTGATCAGCGCCTCACCTGCTGCCGCTATCCCGCCAGACCAACGAGGGTCTGGAGTCATTTGAGGGAGTGCCTGTGATAAATCAGTCCGAGCCACGTCAGACCGGACGACGGCGGCCGGTCGAGGACGCCGTCGTCGACCCGGTCCAACTCCGGCGGGCAACTCTTGCCAGCTCCGTCGGTTCAGCGCTTGAGTATTACGATTTCTATATCTACGGACTGGCATCGGCGCTGATTTTCAGCCCGCTCTTTTTTACACCCTTGGGGCCCAGCGGAGGGCTGATAGCTTCGTTCGCCACCTATGGTGTCGGATTTGCGGCACGGCCGTTTGGCGGTCTGATCTTTGGCTACATCGGGGACCGCTTCGGACGCAAACCCGTGCTGCTGCTGACCATCGGACTGATGGGAACGGCCAGTTTCGCGATCGGCCTGCTGCCCACGTTCAGCCAGGCAGGCCTCCTCGGCGCCGTTCTGCTGGTGATCCTGCGCATCCTCCAGGGTCTGGGTGCCGGTGCCGAACAGGCTGGAGCGACGACCTTGATTTCCGAGGTCGCTCCGGTCCGGCGCCGGGGGTTCTTCGCCGCGCTGCCGTTCGTCGGCATACAGGTGGGGACGCTGCTGGGCGCGGGTACGTTTGCGCTGATTGCGCTGGCCGACAAGAACGTCCTGGAGGGGTGGCTCTGGCGCATTCCGTTCCTGGCCGGCCTCTTGCTGGTCATCGTCGCGGTCTTCATTCGGCTGCGGCTCAACGAAACGCCGGTCTTCCAGGAGCTGGAGAAGCACAAGAATGTCGTCAAGAACCCGATCGGAGAGCTCTGGCGCAGTTCCAAGAAGAACGTCCTGATCGGTATCGGGTTGCGGATGGGGGAGAACGGCAACTCTTCACTCTATTCCGCGCTGTTGGTCGCTTTCATCAGTGCTAAGGCAGGCGTATTCCCCGGGGACAAGTTCATCGGGCCCGCCGGACTGCTCATCGCCGCCGGTTTCTCCGCGGTCCTGGTGGTCGCCTTCGGCGCACTCTCGGACCGGTTCGGACGGGTGCCGGTGTACCGCTACGGGGCACTGTTCCAGGCCGTCATTGCGCTGCCCGCGTTCTATCTGGTGACGCTGGGCAACGTCACACTCATCTGGGTGGTCATGAGCGTGGGAATCGGCCTGGGTGTCCAGGCCATGCTTGGCCCGCAGTGCGCCCTGCTTCCCGAGCTGTTCGGCGCCCGCCACCGTTTTACCGGCGTGGCAATGAGCCGCGAACTCTCTGCGGTGCTGGCCGGTGGCCTGGTTCCGGTGGTAGGGGCCACCTTGCTGGCCGTCACCGGAAACTCGTGGCTGGTCCTGGGCATCTATTCACTGGTGCTGGCCCTGATTTCCTTCGTGACGACGTTCTTCACCCCGGAAACGAAGGGCCGGAACCTGTTGTCCATCGAAAATGCGTAACGGGGCACGGCACCCGGCTTTTGGCGGCGCGCTAAACGCGGATCCGCCGGGTTGTCCGTGACTTTACGTTCAAGAGACGGCTAAATTGCAGGTCCGTTTGGCGGTCTGGTGGTGTGTCTCAGTCTTGTTTGCTGCGGGCGGTCCAGTGCCTGGATGGAGGATTTCCCATCCAGGCACAACACGATCGCTTTCTGCGGCGGGTCCAGCTACAGGCTGACCACGTCGATGGGCTTCTCTTTAAACTGCCGGTCGTTGGAGAGCCTGAACCGTCGGCGGCATTTAAGCTCACCGGCCGGCGGTGATGATGAGGTATGCGCACTGACAAGATGACGACGGCGGTCCTGCTGGCTGCGGGCGCCTGCCGCAGGCTGGGTCGGGCCCGAAGGGGCTGCTCCGGTTCCGAGGGACACGCTCGTTGAGCACCTCGCGGGGGTACTTCGCGCCGGCGGGCGTGAGGACGTCGTCGTCGTCCTGCGCTCCGACGGCACTGGTTGGCGGGCTCTATCACAGACGGGCGATTGGACCATGCCCTCGCCGATCCCGCAGATGTTCCAGTTGCCGGGTTCCCGGCCTCGCATTAATGAGGCGGGCATCCGAGCTGCGCGCGAATGTCTGGCCCAGACCAGAGCCGGACATCGGAGCGTCAGTAGAAGTGCACCGGATCAACCAGATGCAGCAGCTCTCCGCCGGCGAGAAAAATCCCCAGATTGTCCGTGAAGCGCTCCGCGATGAGCCTGTTCTCTGCGATGCTGAGGGCGGAGGTGTGCGGGGAGACCAGGACGCGGGGATGCTCCCAGAGCGGGCTGTCCTTCGGAAGGGGCTCGACGGCGAACACGTCGAGGCAGGCGTACGAGACGCGGCCGTTGTCCAGCGCCTCCAGCAGCGCAGCTTCGTCGACCACCGTACCGCGCCCTACATTTATGAACACGGTCCCGGGCTTCATGGCGCTGAAGTTCCCGTGGTTGAACAATTTGTCGGTATCGGGGGTGCCGGGCAGGGTGTTGACGACGGCGTCGGCCTGGGCCAGCAGCTTGGGCAGGCCGGC
>JBBSSN010000311.1:0-3047 GCA_038242035.1 Actinomycetales bacterium | reverse complement strand
TCCCGTACAGCAAGGACAAGGTCAAGGACGCACCGCGGGTCGACGCCGACGGCCACCTTTCCGAGGAGGAACAAAACGATCTCTACCGGTACTACGAGCAAGCCGGACGAACGCGCAATACGGCCGACACCGACCGCCGGGATGCTGGCGTAGCCGGTGCCGGCACCAACAGGAATGACGACGACGACGCGCAAGCGGGCATCGTAGGCGCTGGAACGGCTGGAACGGCTGGAACGGCAGACGAGCATGAAAAGACAAGGACAGCCGGCAATGACACGTCGGGGCCCAATACCGACGACGCCATGACTCGTTCGGAAGAGCGATTGCGCATCGATACGCAATCGCAGGAAATCGGGAGGGCCAGACTCCGCAAATATGTCGTCACGGAAAATGTCACCAAGACCGTACCCGTCCGCCACGAAGAAGTACGGATCGAGCGGGAACCTGTCACGGAAGCCAATCGCGGCGCCGCGATGAGTGCAGCTGACCTGAGTGAAGAAGAGCACGAGGTGACACTGCACGCGGAGCGCCCCGTGGTGGAGAAGGAGACGGTCCCCGTCGAGCGGGTTCGCTTGGCGACCGAAACCGTGCCGGGTGAGGAAACGGTTAACGAGGAAGTCCGCAAGGAAAAGATCAGCGTCGACGGAGCCGATGACACTTCGACCGACGGCACGGACTCGGATTACACCGGCTCAGGTAACGTCGACTCCGACGGGCGGCACCGGTCATGAGCAGCAGCATTAATCCCGGGAGCGCGGACTCCAACCCGTCCGCACCGGAACCGGGCCATCGGGAAACGCAGCCTGGCCGGAAGGACCGGGTCATCAGATCAGACCGGGTTAGCCGAGAAGAGACAGTGGCGCGCGAAAAAGAGCGCTACGGCGGGATCAAGGTCGGCTCGGCATTCTTCGGTTGGCTGACGGCTACGGGAACGGCAGTTCTGCTGACTGCCTTGGCCGCCGCAGCCGGTACCGCAGTCGGTGTGGCCAACAACACCGACGCCGCTCAGGCATTGGATCAGGCATCGAGGAACTCGCAGACGATCGGCGTCGCGGGCATCATTGTTCTGCTTGTCATCCTCTTCGTGGCCTACTACTGCGGCGGCTATGTGGCGGGGCGGATGGCCAGATTCAATGGCGCCAAGCAGGGGCTAATGGTCTGGATCTGGGCCATTATCATCGCCGTCGTGGTAGCCATCCTGGGCCTTGTAGCGGGGAGTAAGTTCAATATTCTGGCCAATCTAAACAGCTTTCCGCGAATCCCGGTCGATGAGGGCCAACTCACCGGCGCCGGTATTCTCGCCCTGGTGGTCGTCGCAGTCGTCAGTTTAGGCGGGGCTTTGCTTGGTGGGCTGGCGGGGATGCATTTCCACCGGCAGGTCGACAAAGCCGGCTTCGCTCCGGTCGAGGGCTGAGCTCGAATACACCAGAACCATCAAAGCCATCGGAGGGAGAACGTCATGAGCAGCTATCACCCGGAAAATGACCCGGTCAACCCGGACCAACCAGGCACGGAGGGGCCGACCGGAAAGAGGAATAACGACAAGGGGGCTCCCGCAAATCCGGATCCGCTCAACGGCGACATCACCGGCCTGGAGCCTGGCGGCGGCGTTCCTCCCGGCGAAACACCGCCCGCCGCCGGCCAAATGAGTACCGATCAGGGACACGACGAATAGAGTCATATGCGGCGAACCTTGACAGCTCGGGTGAAGCTATGACCGACTGGCTTCTCCAACCGTCGGCCCTACGCGAAGCTGCTGGGCCGTCGCCACACCGAATTCGGGGGACGTGGGGATGCGTAGGCTGAAGCGGCATCCATCGCCGGCGTTCGCTACCTCAACGGTGCCATGATGAGCCTGAATAATCCCGGCGACCAGACTGAGCCCCACGCCCGCCCCGCTAAAGGCGTTCTTGCTGCGGCCGGTGTACCTTCGCCATCCTGTGGTGAAGAGTTTCGGCAGGTCCTCAGCCGGGATTCCGCCGCATGCGTCCTCCACCACCACCGTGGCCCAGCCGGGCTCCGTGTTCACCGCGATACGCACGGTGCTGCCATGCCGGGTGTACATCAAGGCATTCATCATCACGTTCCGCACGGCCCTACCCAGCGAGGCACCATCGACAGCCGCGAGCGTCGACTGCACGCCGTCCCCGTTGACCTCGATGTTCCGCCGTTCAGCCAGTGGTGCCAGGTCCGCGATGGCGTCACTGACCAGATCATATAGATCCATGGTCTCCGTCGTGACCACCATTGTTCCCGCCTGGAATTTGGAGAGCTCCAGCAGATCGTTGACCAGCACCGCCATTTCGTCCACCTGGGCAAGGATTTTGCGGTGGTAAGCCGAAACATCGGACGCCATTCCGTCCTCCAAGGCCTCCGTCATGGCGCGCATACTGGCCAGCGGTGTGCGCAGGTCGTGCGAGACCCAAGCTACCAGTTCCCGGCGCGCGGCTTCGGCGTCCCTTACCCGGCTCCGGGATTCCTCCAGCTTTTCGCTGGTGGATTTCATCTCCGCGGCCAGGGCCGTCAGTTCGGAGCTGACATTGCGCGTTGGCGCGACCGTTTCGCCGCGCCCGATGCTCCGCGCTGCACTGACCAGCGATCGGGTATTGCGGGCCAACCCCAATCCCAGAACGACGGCAACCGCGACCGACGCGACCGACGCGATGCCCACGATGTACCACATCACCTCGAGGTCGTGGGCGGAAATGAACATCGCATTAAATGCTCCGACCATTCCGGCCACCATGATGCCTACGGCGGACACCACCACGAGACAAATCTGGACGACGATGGAGGTGCGGCGTAATAACCACTGGAGGAACACCGTGACGGCACCGATCGTGACGGCCCACAGGAGAACCAGACGCACAATAATAACCAGATCGTCAGCCGACATCAGGCGCACCCGCTGCCGCAGTGGAGGGGCCGGCCACGCCGGCGTCGAACCGGTATCCGACTCCCCATACCGTTTTGAGCAGTTTTGGTTTTGTCGGGTCGCTTTCGATTTTCTCGCGGACCCGGCGGACATGCACTGTCACCGTGGACAG
>JBBSSN010000310.1:0-3053 GCA_038242035.1 Actinomycetales bacterium | reverse complement strand
GGCGTCAACGTCCGCAATCTGAAGACCCTGGACGTGGACCGCTCTGTTTTCGGTTCGCTGGCCGGGCTCATCCCCGCCGAAGCCCTGGTAGTGGCCGAATCCGGAGTCCGCGATGCCGACGACGTCAGGCACTATGCCGCTCACGGCGCCAACGCCGTCCTGGTCGGTGAGGCGCTGGTCAGCCATGCCACACCGGGGGAGCGGATCGCCGAGTTCGGCTCCGCCGGTGCGGCTGCCATCAGCGCGGCTGCCAGTGCCACCGCAGGCTCCGGCCGCACGCTTTCCTGATCCCCCCTCGCCCACAGCCAACTTTCGCCCACAGCTAACTTTTAGAACAGGACGGTCGGACCGATGGCCACCACGCCAGCAGCTTCGCCCCAGGACCATCCCGCGGATGCCTTTCTCAGCGGGGCCACCCGCCCCGCCGGAGACACGCGCACAGACACGGCAACCGGCGCAGGCACCGATGCGGCCGCTGACACGGCAACCGGCGCAGGTACCGACACGGCGACCAGCGCAGCAACCGGCACCGGGAGCTTTCGACACGCCGCCGGGCCGTACTTCGGCAGCTACGGCGGCCGATGGATGCCCGAGTCCCTGATCGCCGCCCTGGACGAGCTGGAGGAAACCTTCGAAAAGGCGAAGGTGGATCCGGAATTCCTGGCCCAGATCGCGGATCTGAACAAGAACTATTCCGGCCGGCCGTCCCTGCTGACCGAGGCAAAGCGCTTCGGCGTCCATGCCGGCGGGGCCCGGATCTTCCTCAAGCGCGAAGACCTCAACCACACCGGCTCGCACAAGATCAACAATGTCCTCGGGCAGGCCCTGCTGGCCAAGCGGATGGGCAAGACCCGCATCATCGCCGAAACCGGGGCCGGGCAACACGGCGTGGCCAGCGCGACGGCGGCGGCGCTGCTCGGGCTTGAATGCGTGGTGTACATGGGGGCCGAGGACTGCCGCCGGCAGGCGCTGAATGTGGCGCGGATGCAGCTGCTCGGCGCCACCGTGGTCCCGGTGACCAACGGATCGCAGACACTCAAGGACGCCATTAATGAGGCACTGCGGGACTGGGTGGCCAATGTGGACAGCACCCATTACCTGCTCGGAACAGCCGCCGGCGCGCATCCGTTCCCTGCCATGGTCCGGTTTTTCCATGAGGTCATCGGTGAAGAGGCCCGCGGGCAGATCCTGGAGCAGACCGGCCGGCTGCCGGACGCGGTGTGCGCGTGCATTGGCGGCGGCTCCAACGCCATCGGCATCTTCCATGGTTTCCTCGACGATGCGTCCGTGCGCCTTTACGGCTTTGAGGCCGGGGGCGACGGCGTCGAAACCGGACGCCACGCCGCCACCATTACGCTCGGGCGCCCGGGCGTGCTGCACGGGGCGCGCTCCTATCTGATGCAGGACGAGGACGGCCAGACGGTCGAGTCGCATTCCATTTCCGCCGGGTTGGATTACCCCGGCGTCGGACCGGAACATGCCTACCTGGCGGACATCGGCCGGGTCAGCTACGAGCCGATTACTGATGCCGAGGCGATGGAGGCCTTCCGGCTGCTGTGCCGGACCGAGGGGATCATTCCCGCGATCGAATCCGCGCACGCGCTGGCCGGGGCCATCAAGGTGGGCCAGCGGCTCACGGCGGATCAGGCCGATCCCTCGGAGACCATCATTGTGGTTAACCTCTCCGGACGAGGCGACAAGGACGTAGAAACAGCAGCGGCCTGGTTTGACCTGATCGATGCCGAAACCGCCGCCGAGGCGGCGGCGGAAGCGGTCGTCCGCGCAGCAGATACCGCGGCCGGTACTGCAGCCGATGCGGGATCTGATAGCGCAGCCCATGGGGCCGAAGCCAACCAGCGGAACGGAAAATGACCGTGGATCCCAACATAAATGGTTCGAGCACAAATGGTTCAAGCACAGCTGGTTCGAGCACGGCGGGTTCGGGCGCACCGAGCAAGAGTGCCGCCGCCATCGACCGCGCCAGGGCGCAGGGCCGCGCGGCCCTGATCTGCTACATCCCGGCCGGATACCCGGATGTCCAGACCACGATCGACGCCGGCATCGCATTGGCCCGCAACGGTGCCGACCTGATCGAGATCGGTATTCCGTACTCGGACCCGGTGATGGATGGCTCCGTGATCCAGGCCGCGACCACCGAGGCCATCGCCAACGGATTCCGGGTTTCCAGCATCTTCGAGATCGTGGCCGGCATCACCGCCGCGACCGACGCGGCGGTGCTGGTGATGACGTACTGGAACCCCGTTCTGCGCCTGGGCGTGGATGAATTTTCCCGCCGCCTGGCCGCGGCCGGCGGCGCTGGACTCATCACACCGGACCTGATTCCGGACGAGGCCTCGCAATGGCTGGAAGCCTCGCAGAAGTACGGCCTGGACCGGGTCTTCCTGGTGGCGCCGTCGTCCACCCCCGAGCGCCTGGCCCGGACCGTTGAGGCCAGCCGCGGCTTCGTCTACGCGGTCTCCATCATGGGTGTCACCGGTACGCGGACGGCCGTGAGCAGTACCGCGGAGAAACTTGTCGCGGACACCCGCACGGCGGGGGCCGCGCGCGTCTGCGTTGGCCTGGGCGTGAGCAATGCCGACCAGGTCCGGGAAATCGCCGGCTATGCCGACGGCGTCATCGTCGGGACCGCCCTCGTGGCAGCCCTGCGCGACGGCGGCGTGCCCGCACTGGCCGAACTGACCACAGACCTGAGTTCCGGGCTCCTGCCCGCCGGCACGGAAGCGCACTGACCCTATGAGAACCGTGTTTGAATCTGCTCTGACAGCGCTGCCCGCCAGCATTCCCGCCCCGGTCTGGTCGGGCTTTGATATTCCGCTCCCCACCGGGACCCTGCGGATCCATGCATACGCACTGTGCATTCTCGTCGGCATCATCGCCGCGACGGTGCTGACCCATATTCGCTGGACCAAGCGGAAGGCACCCGAAGGGTCCATCTGGGACATCGCCATCTGGGCCATCCCGATGGGCATCATCGGCGGCCGCCTGTACCACGTCTTCTCCTCCCCGGACGCCTACTTCGGTCCCGGCTACCG
>JBBSSN010000309.1:0-3065 GCA_038242035.1 Actinomycetales bacterium | reverse complement strand
GTGTGCAGCCTGGCGGCAAGGTCCGCCTGCGCGGGGTCCATAATGCTCAGGACCGGTCGAAGGGTTACGGAGACAAATTGCCCGCTGCCATCGGAATTCAGCGCCAGCACACCGACGGCCTCATCGCGGTAACTGGTCACTGCTAACCCATGGTTCACCGCCACATGCAGGTACGAGAGCATATGACACTGTGCCAGCGCCGTCAGCAGCAATAATTCCGGATTCCAGCGGTCCCGGTCGCCGTGGAAGCTCGGATCCGCTGAGCCTTGCAGCGTCGGCAGTCCCGCTGCGGCGACGTCATGTCCGCGCCCGTAATCGCGGTACCCGTCAGGTGCCGGTATCGCGGTTACCCGTCCAGGAAACGGATACTGCATAGGAATGCTCGTTGTGGGCCATGCACCCAGTGTAGGTCGGGTCGACCGCCGGCAGGCCGGACAGGGCGAACCTGTCCGGCCCGGCCCGGCGCGCTGCTGTTACTGGTCCGCCGCGCGGGCCTTCAGCGCGCGGACCACACCATCGCGGCTCTCCAGCACCAGACGGCGCAACGACGGTGTATCGCTGCCCAGCTCGGTCAGGAAGGCATCGGTTGCGTCTACGGTGCTTTGCGCCACCAACTGAGAAGGGTACAGACCGGTGACAATGGTGGAACTGATCTCGTGTGATTTCGTGGCCCAGACCTCGCGGATGGCAGCAAAATACTTGGCCACAAAGGGCTCCAGCAGTTTGGTGTCATTCACTCGGGCGAAGCCGCTGATCGCGGAGCGCTGCGCCGCGTTTGGCATGTCGCCGGCTACGACGACGGCCTCCCAGGCAGCTGCCTTGGCCTCCGCCGTGGGAATCGCGGCCCGGGCGCCCGCCGCGGCAAGCTCACCGGTCTGGGTGTGATCCCCTGCCAGCTCGGCCTCGATGTCGGCCGCGCCCTTACGGCCCCCGGTCACCAGGGAGGTGAGCAGTTCCCAGCGCAGGTCCTGATCGACCTCAACGCCGGCCAGTCCGCCGTCGCCGGTGAACAGCTGGGCGACGGCATCGAGTTGCTTGGGGCTGCGTGCCAGCGAGCCAAAGGATTTCACGAACTGCAGCTGTGAATCGGATTCCGGCGCGGCTTGCCCGGCGAGGGTGAAGAGCATGTCTCCCGTCTGCTCCGTGACGGCTTCGCGATGTTCGTCCGCAACGTAGAAGGCCAGCGTCGTCGCCAGCTGGCGCAGCAGCACCGTGACCACCGAGGAATCGGACTCGGCGGCAATATTGGCCAGTACCAGATCGACGTATTCGCGGGCCGGCGTTTCGCCGTCGCGCGCCGCGTCCCAGGCCGACCCCCAGACCAGCGTGCGGGGCAGAGAATCGGCGAAGTCTTTCAGATGCGCCTTGGCCGAGGCCAGAGAGGTCTCATCGAGCCGGACCTTTGCGTAAGCCAGATCGTCGTCGTTGAGCAGGACCAGCGCCGGTCGCGCCATGCCGACCAGCTCCGGGACCTCCGTACGGTCTGAGTCCACATCGAGCTCCACCCGATGGGTGCGGACCAGCTTGCCCGATTCTTCTCCCTCGTCCGCCAGATTGTAGAAGCCGATGGCGGCGCGGTGCGGTCGGAGGGTGGGGTACTCCGGCACAGCCGACTGCAGCACGGCAAAACCGGTGATGACACCGTCGTTATCCACAGTGATCTGCGGGCGCAGAGTATTGACGCCGGCCGTTTCCAGCCAGAGGGCGGACCAGTTCTTCAGATCGCGGCCGCTGGAGACCTCGAGCTCACGAAGCAGATCCGCCAGCTCCGTGTTACCCCAGGCGTGCCTGCCGAAGTACGCGCGTACGCCCGCCATAAATTCCTCCTGCCCTACCCAGGCCACCAGCTGGCGGAGTACGGAAGCACCCTTGGCATAGGTGATGCCGTCGAAATTGACCAGCACATCATCCAGGTCCTTGATTTCCGCGACGATCGGGTGTGTGCTGGGCAGTTGGTCCTGCCGGTACGCCCAGGACTTTTCCATCGACGAAAAAGTGGTCCAGGCGTTGGTGTAGCGGGTGTTTTCCGCCGCTGCGAGCGTGGACATGAACTCCGCGAAGGATTCATTGAGCCACAGATCGTTCCACCAGCGCATGGTCACCAGGTCGCCGAACCACATGTGCGCCAGCTCGTGCAGGATCGTGATGGCGCGGCGTTCGACGACGGCGTCGGTTACCTTGGAGCGGAACACATACGTTTCCAGGAACGTCACCGCTCCGGCGTTCTCCATTGCGCCGGCGTTGAATTCCGGGACGAAGAGCTGATCGTACTTGGCGAAAGGATAGGGGGTGCCGAACTGCTGCTCATAGAATTCGAAGCCCTGGCGCGTCAGTTCAAAGATATTCTCGGCGTCCAGATACTGCATCAGGGATTTGCGGGCGAAGACGCCCAGCGGGACGGTGCGGCCGTCGGAGCTGGTGAGCTCGCTGCGGACGTTCTGGTAGGGCCCGGCGATCAGTGCGGTGATGTAGGAAGACATCACCGGTGTGGGCGCAAAGTTCCACGTGGCGTTCTCTCCCACCGTCAGCGGTTCCGGCGTCGGTGAATTGGAGATGACATCCCAGTAAGCCGGTGCCGTGATGTTGAAGGTAAAGGCCGCCTTCAGATCCGGCTGCTCGAAGACGGCAAACATGCGCCGGCTGTCCGGGACCTCAAACTGGCTGTAGAGGTAGACTTCCCCATCCACCGGATCAACGAAGCGGTGCAGGCCTTCCCCGGTGTTCATGTACAGAGCGTCCGCGACAATGGTCAAGACGTTTGTCTCCGCAAGCTGGGGCAGCTGGATGCGGACGCCGTCTGAAACGTCCGTCGGATCTAGCTCGACGCCGTTCAATGTCACCGAGTGCACCGAGTCGGTGATGGCATCGATGAACGTGGAGGCGCCTGCCGTGGCGCGGAATTTCACTACGGTGACGGAGGAGAAAACAGCGTCGCCGCCGGTGAGGTCAAGCGTGACGTCGTAGGATTCGACGGCTATCAGCGACGCCCGTTCCCGTGCCTCGGCGCGGGTCAGATTCATTCCGGTCGGTTGGTTCTCAGGCACTTGCGTGGCCTCCGTTGTTTG
>JBBSSN010000308.1:0-3096 GCA_038242035.1 Actinomycetales bacterium | reverse complement strand
GGGATATGGACCGTCTCGCCGACGGCGTCGACGTCGCTGATGGCGTTCGCGTGGTCCACGTGTCCGCGCTGGGACCGCAAGAAAATAAAGAGAATGGCGCTGAGTCCGACGACGGCGTCAATCAGCACGCCGATGGTCCCGCCGCCCGCGATAAAGGCTGCCAAGCCGCCGACAATGGCCGCAGCCGGAAGGGTAAAAAGCCAGCCCAGCGCAATCTTGCCGATAGCCCCCCACCGTACGGTGGAACCGGTCCGTCCGAGACCGGAACCGATCACTGACCCCGAAGCCACATGGGTGGTGGAAAGCGCAAAGCCGAGGTGCGAGGAGGCCAGAATGGCTGCTGCGGTACTCGTTTCCGCGGCGAAGCCCTGGGCCGGCTTAACGTCTGTCAGGCCGCTGCCGAGAGTGCGGATGATCCGCCACCCTCCCGTGTACGTTCCCAGGGCGATGGCCAGGGCGCAGGCGCCAACCACCCAGAGCTCCGGTCCGGATCCGACCTTTTGCATGTTCGCGGAAATCAGCACGAGTGTAATGACCCCCATGGTCTTCTGCGCATCGTTGGTGCCGTGTGCCAGGGCAACCAGCGAGGAGGAGAACACCTGGGCATAACGGAATCCGCCGCGCTTTTGCACCAGTTTGTCCCCGGAGTCGGGGTCCGTCCGCCGAGTGATCCGGTAGGCGAGCTTGGTACACAGATAGGCAACGCCGCCGGCAATCAGCGGCGCCACCACGGCGGGCAGGATGATCTTCGAAAGCAGCACGCTCAGGTCCACCGCGTGGAAGCCAATCCCTACGACGGCTGCACCGATGAGGCCGCCAAACAGCGCGTGCGAGGAGCTGGAGGGCAATCCGAACAGCCAGGTGACAAGGTTCCACAACACTGCACCCATCAGACCGGCGAAAATCATCACAGGAGTTATCTGCACGCCTTCGCTGCCCTCACGGATTAAGCCGCCGGAAATGGTCCTGGCCACCTCGGTTGAGAGGAAGGCGCCCACCAGGTTAAGCACCGCTGCCACCGCCACTGCCGTTTTCGGTTTAATGGCTCCGGTGGCGATGGGCGTGGCCATGGCATTGGCCGTGTCGTGAAACCCGTTCGTAAAGTCGAAGAAGAGAGCCAGCGCTATGACAAGCACGACCATAAAGGTGAGATCCACCCGTGATCCAATCTGAGAGGTCAACTGCGGACTGTCAAAAAGTCTGGATCTCGTTACCCGCGGAAAGTACCTGCCGGGATTTCACCAAACAGTAATGATCTTATGTTGCCGACAGCTACCCGCCAAAGACGCCTTCTAGAATTCCGGGCACCCGAGGCCGAAGTGATACTCCTAAAGATCGTCCCGATCGAGGATCTCGGCTCCGAACTGGCCCAGCGGTGAGCCGCCGAAGTTCGCATCATCGTCGCTGCCGTCGGCCTCGTCCCCGGTGGGTGTTTCACCAAAGTCCACGTCTTCCGACGCCTCGCCGATGGTGGGTTCATCCGGCGGAATCTGCTCCTCGCCTGACTCATAGCGGGCTTCGTCCGTCTGGTCCTCCAGGTACTGCTCTGAACGGTAACCATCCGGTGCCGCTTCACCGCCCTCTATCAGCGGATCATCGCGCCAACGCTCCGGGTTGCTTTCGGCTGCCCCTGGATAATCATCCGGGCCGCTGCCGCTGAGCCGATCAAGGCCGTTCGCCCCGGGCGTTGACGGATCATCGTCCGCGGCCGGGTCGGCTGTACCCGGACCGGTCGCATCCGGCATGCCCGAGGTATCGCTGAATATGTTCAGTCCCATTTCGTGAACCTGCTCTTCGGGAATGTTTTCTTCGCTCATACTGGACCCTTTCCGAGGTTTGCTGCTGTTTCCTTTCAGCAACCCTACTCAGCGCCGTCCGGGCTGGCTACAGCGCATCCTCCTTAAGGGAGATCTCTTCGCTGGTCGCAAGCGTCAGCACGGCCTCTTCGATGAGATCGTTGGCCTCCACTTCCCTTTCCACCCGGCGGAGAGCGAGCGCGACGTCGCTCTCCGGGCAATTGCCCGCCATGTCTACCGCAGCCACCAGGTACAGCCGGTTAGGGCCGACAAATTCAAGGTGAATATAGGTGACGCGCTCAATGTCCCCATGCTCCAGCAACATCCGCAGAGCGGATTGTTCAAGCTCAGGAGTAACCGCCTGGCCGACCAGGAAGCGGCGGTTCCTGTCGATGAGCACGATGGCGACGACGGCCAGCAGCAGGCCGACCAGGATCGAACCCAGCGCGTCCGGAACTGCCGATCCAGTCACCTGATGAAGGAAGATTCCCGCGAAAGCAATGGCCAGGCCCACCAAGGCAGCCGAATCTTCGGCAAACACGGCCCGCAGGGTGGGATCGGAGCCGAGCATGACATCCTCCAGAACGCCCCGCTTGTGCCGGGCCGCGAGCTTCCTGGCCTGGCGGAGGGCCTGCAGAAAGGACATGCCCTCCAACACGAACGAGACCGCCAGGACGATATAGGCAATCAGGAAATCCGATGCCGGTTCCGGTGTGAAAAGCTGCTGGACTCCGTGCATGATGGACACGACGGCCCCGGCGGTAAAGAGCCCGCATGCGGCGAGCATGGCCCAGACGTAGGCCTCACGGCCGTAACCATACGGGTGCGCCGGATCGCCCTTCTTTTTGGATCTCTTGTCCGCAATGATCAGAAAGACCTCATTGCCGGTATCCGCCCAGGAGTGGGCCGCCTCGGCCGTCATCGACGCCGAGCCGGTGAGCGCGGCGGCCACCGATTTCGCCACGGCGACCAAAAGGTTGGCGCCAAAGGCAATCAGGATGGTCAGCAGCCCCGAGTCTCTGGCCTTCGCAGGAGTATTTCCTCCGTTGAGCCTGACAGCGCTCTGTCCTGGGTCAGTCTCTGCCGCTTGGGGGTTGTCCATGGGCCCAGAATACTCACTGACCGTCGGAAGAAGTGAACCAATGCCCTCCTGGAGAGTGACTTTCACTGCTCCAGCCTCTGCCGGGCCTGGCCGCCTATACCGTCGTCGCGCTGCTCTGACTGGTGCCGGACCGCCGGATGGAACGCGCTGCCGACGAGCGCCGATAGGCGCCAAGGAAAGCAGAAATCCGGCGGACTG
>JBBSSN010000307.1:0-3099 GCA_038242035.1 Actinomycetales bacterium | reverse complement strand
TCACCTTTGCCACCGTCTTATCTCCGGCACCCTCCACCGAGAGCACCGTGCCGTTGCCGAAGCTGGTGTGATTGACCTTGTCCCCCACAGAGACGGCAACCACCTCCTTCTGCGGCTGCACCCGGCCGGCTGCGCTGCGGGCCGAAATGCTCGGCGGGAGCTGCCCGGAGTCCCGGCCGCCCATGGAGCTGCCCGCTCCCCAGAAGGAACCGCCGTAGCGGTTTGCACCGAATCCCTCGGAAAAACCGCCCGGGGAAATGGTCCGGACGGTGCCTTCGCGCTTCCATTGGATCAACTCGGCCGGAACTTCCTCAATAAACTGGCTCGCCGGGTTGTACTGGCTTTGCCCCCAGAGGCTGCGGACCTCCGCCCGCGTCAGGTACAGGCGCTTGCGGGCACGCGTCAGGCCCACATAGGCAAGGCGGCGTTCCTCCGCCAGCTCGGCGGGATCCGAGGCCGAGCGCGAGTGCGGAAAAATACCGTGTTCCATTCCGGTCAGGAACACCACGGGAAACTCCAGGCCCTTCGCGGTGTGCAGCGTCATCAGCGTGACAACGCCCAGCCGCTTGGCCTCGGCCACCGCCGCTGCCGCTTCTGCAGCCGTTCCCCCCGGGGCATCCGGGATCTGATCGGCGTCCGCGACCAGGGAGACCTGCTCCAGGAATTCGCCGAGGGTTCCCTCCGGATGGTCCCGCTCGTATTCGCGCACCACGGCAATCAGTTCCGCGAGGTTCTCCACCCGGGACTCGTCCTGAGGATCTGTGCTGGCGCGCAGCCCGGCCAGGTACCCGGTCTGTTCCAGCACCGCTTCCAACGCGGCGGCCGCACCGGATCCGGCCGCAACGACGGCCAGATCATCCATTAGCTTCACAAATCCGGCCACCGCGTTCACGCTCCTGGTGGCCATCGCCGGCGCCTCATCGGCCCGCCGCAGGGCGGCCATGAAGGAGATCCGGTCCCGTTGCGCCAAAGCGGCTACCGCTCCTTCAGCCCGATCCCCGATGCCGCGCTTTGGTTCGTTCACAATCCGCCGCAGGTTTATGTCGTCATCGGCATTTACCAGCACCCGCAGATAGGCCAGTGCGTCCTTGATTTCCCTGCGTTCATAGAACCGTGTGCCGCCGACCACCTTGTACGGAAGTCCCACCCGCAGCAGAATTTCCTCGATAGAGCGCGATTGCGCGTTGGTGCGGTAGAAGATTGCAACATCGCCGGGACGCAGCTCAGACTCATCCTGCAGCCTGTCGATTTCCTCCGCAATGAAGCGTGCTTCCTCGTGCTCGTTCTCAGCAACGTAGCCGACGATCTTCTCGCCGTCGCCCTCGGCAGTCCACAGCCGCTTCTCGGGCCGGTTCGGGTTCCGCGAAATCACTGCGTTGGCGGCGCTGAGGATGTTTTGCGTGGACCGGTAATTCTGCTCCAACTTGATGGTCTGCGCATCCGGGTAATCCTTGGCGAACTCCACGATATTGCGGATATCGGCTCCGCGGAAGGCATAGATGGACTGATCCGAATCTCCCACCACCGTCAGTTCCGCCGGGGACGGGGCCAGGACGCCATCCTCCACGGGCAGCGTCAATTCGCGCACCAGCGCATATTGGGCGTGGTTGGTGTCCTGGTACTCGTCGACCAGAATATGCCGGAAGCGCCTGCGGTAATAGTCCGCGACGCCCGGGAAGGCCCGGAATATGTAGACGGTCTGGGCAATCAGATCGTCGAAGTCCATGGCGTTGGCCTGGCGCAGACGCTGGGTGTACCCCTTGTAGATCTCGGAAACCGCTTGCTCAAAGGGATCATTATGGTTGGCCTCGATCGAGTACTCATCATCATCGATGAGCTCGTTTTTCAGCGCCGAAATCTTGTGCTGGATCGCTTTCGGGGCGAACCGTTTTGGATCAAGGTCCAGTCCCTTGGCCACCAGCGTGATCAGCCGCAGTGAATCGGCAGAATCGTAAATGGAGAAGTTGGAGTTCAGCCCCACATTGCCGGCCTCGCGACGCAGAATCCGCACGCAGGACGAGTGGAACGTTGAGATCCACATGCTCTTGGCCCGTTCACCGACCAGCGAACCGATCCGTTCGCGCATTTCCGCGGCGGCCTTATTGGTGAAGGTAATGGCCAGAATCTGTCCGGGATGCGCCTTGCCGGTGGCCATCAGGTAGGCGATCCGATGGCTGAGCACCCGGGTCTTCCCGGATCCGGCGCCAGCGACAATCAGCAGCGGCGAACCGGTGTGCCGTACGGCCAGTTCCTGCTCGGGATTGAGCCCGACGAGCAGATCTTCGGCGCTCGGCACGGCAGGGGCAGAGGTGGACGCCTGGGGCGTGGGGCGAGGGTCGAACAACATATCCATGGTGATCTCAAGTCTAGGCGCTGCCCCTGACACGGACCGTCGCCGCGGCCCTGCGGCGCCGCGGCGCTGCAGCCGGCGCGGCCCTTCGGCGCCCAGCCGACGTTCAGATTCAGTCCAGCGCCCCGGACCGCAGCGCCGCAGCTACTTCCCGGACCGCCGTCGGGCCTCCGCCAATACACCAATCCAGGCCATTGACCCGGACGGCGGCGGTGGACCCGCCTGCTGCCTTGACAATCGCTTTCCCCGGCAGCCAGTCCCATTCGGGGCAGCTGTGCTGGAACCAGCAGCCCAGCTGCCCGTCCGCCACGCGGCCCAAATCGCAGGATCCGGAGCCGAGCATGCGGATCGTGGCGGGCAGGATCGCGGCGGCGTGCCAGGGCATCGCGGCATGGGGTTGCACCAGCCAGGAGGGGTGAATGTAGGTGCCGGCGCTCAGCTGCCCAATGCTCGCATTGGACGGGGGCCGTAACAGCCGCCCGTTCAGCGTTGCCGGGTGGTCCACCCCGCCCAGCCAGAGTTTGTCCTCCTCCGGCTGGTAGATTGCGCCCAACAGGACGTCCGGATCGTGCGAAGTCCCCGGGCCGGCGTGTGCGTGGGAATGAACGCCGTGGGAATGAACGCCGTCGGGATGGACGCCGTCGAGCTTTAGGGCAAGGGCCGAGCACCAATAGGTGGATCCGCTGAGGAAATTGTAGGTCCCGTCCACCGGGTCAATCACCCAGGTGCGACCGCTTGTCCCCTGATGC
>JBBSSN010000306.1:0-3100 GCA_038242035.1 Actinomycetales bacterium | reverse complement strand
GTCGGACTGGCTGGCCTCGCGCCCGGCAGTGCTGCCGCCGTCGGACTGGCCGGTGCCGGGACCAGGGCCGGAACCCAGGCCTGCGCGCTGGACCCGGTGCGGATACTTCGCCGTGATCGCAGCAAGCACCTGAGCCAGATTCTCCCGATCAATCTCCACAACCACCCACCACCCCGGCCCGACAACCTGCACCTGCAAAAGCCCGGAAATCCTGCTGATCTCCAACTACTTCAAGACTACGAAGAGGCACTGACATCAGCAGGACAAAAAGACCCCAAAACAGGCCCCTGTGGAAAAGAATTTTGAAAAACTTTTCCCGCGCAGAAGCCCGCCGGCGCAAAAAACCGCCCACCCGCCCCCGCCCGGATCCACCCGGACTGCGCCGCGCCGCACCCCCGCTAAACTGGAACGACTTGTTGGAGACCGCGCCGCATGTAAGGAAGCCAGTGATGTTGAACGGACCTGTACGCCCGAACCGACCTCGGGGAGGCCTCCCGTCAGTCCGACGCGTCGGGACGGGGACGCGTGGAAACCGCGCCGCTGTCGTCGTGACCGCTGTTCTAGCCGCCGGGCTTTTCCTGACCGGTTGCACATCGTCGAACGGCTCCGGAGTCGCTGCCAGCGCGGCGTCAAGCAGCGCGACCGGCTCCTCAGGAGCTCAGCGATCGGCCGGATCAACAGCGTCCGGCACTTCAACTGGTACAACGTTGGGTACCACGCCGCCGTCGGCCTCATCAGCCAGCCCGACGGCGGGCAGCACCGCGACGGTCGGCGCGCTGGTGGCGGACTTTCCTTCCACGTTGCTCCCCGTCATGTCCGGCGCCAGGGTGAAGGCGTCAAGCTTCGATAGAACCAAGACGCCCGCGACGGCCTCTGTCACCGCTGCCGTCAGCGCGACCAGTACCGATGTGCTGGCCTACTACACTAAGGTGTTCCAGGACCAGGGCTTCACGGCGCTCCCAGGAGACGCAGTCGGCTCGGTCGCTGCCAAGGATTTCAGCCGCGCGAACGGGACAGAAACCGCGCAGGTTTCGGTGGTCCCGTCCGAAGCCGGCGTCACCTTCACGGTGAGCGCCAATGTCCTCCCGGCTTCCCTCAAGTGAGCACCAACAGTAGCCGCGCCGACGAGCGTCTGGTGGACATTCAATCGGATAACGTCCCCGCGGAGCAGGACGTGTTCATTTCAAGCGTTGCCCGTGAGCTAGCAGTCTTCCTTGATTCCAAACGTGACATGCTCACGGCCATCTCCCCGGATACTCTGGTGCTGCTGGATTCCATCCGCACGCTGGTGACCGGGGGAAAGCGGCTCCGTGCTCTGATGTGTTACTGGGGATGGCGCGGTGCCGGCGGCGGGGAGAACAGCTCAGAAATCGTCAGCACGGGCGTCGCGTTGGAACTCTTTCAAGCGGCGGCGCTCATTCACGATGACATCATTGACCGATCAGACATTCGGCGCGGCGGTCCCAGTGTGCACCGCCAATTCAGCCTGCTGCACACGACGAATCGCTGGTCCTTGGATGCCGAGCGGTTCGGTCATGCGGCAGCCATCCTTACGGGAGATCTCTGTTTATCCTTCAGCGAAGAGGTCTTCGCCGCGATAGGACGGCCGACGGCGGCAGGCACCAGGGCGCGAAAGGTGTTCGACCTCATGCGGGCGGAGGTCATGGCCGGGCAGTATTTGGACATTCTCGAGGAAGTCTCCGGGCCTGCCCGACCGGCCGAAACAGCCGTGCAGCGGGCGCAGGCCATCATCCGCTACAAGAGCGCCAAGTATTCGACCGAGCATCCAGTTGTACTAGGCGGCGCCCTGGCGGGCGCCGACGAAGGATTGCTGGCCGGCTACTCGGCGTTCGCCTTGCCGCTGGGTGAGGCGTTTCAGTTGCGTGACGATGTGCTAGGGGTTTTCGGCGACCCGGCCGCTACCGGAAAGCCCGCCGGCGATGATCTGCGCGAGGGGAAGCGTACGGTCCTCGTGGGACTCACGCTGACGGCCGCAGGCGAAAAGGAAGCACGGTTCGTCGATGAGCGGCTGGGCAGCCAGGAGCTTGGGGATGCAGAAATTGATCGCATCCGGTCGATCATCGTTGAATCCGGAGCCTTGGCGGCGGCCGAAACGCTCATCGAGGACTACAGCGCAAAATCCTTCGCAGCCCTGGACTCGTTGGAAATTCCTCTCGGGACCGCGGCGTCACTGCGCGCGCTGGCCACTGCCTCCGTGCGCAGAAAGTCTTAATCCAGCCAAGGCCAGGCAGAGGGCCCGGTTACCAGCCGAGGGCCTGTGCGCGGCGGCGGATTTCTGTCTTGCGGCCCTCACGCAGAGCGTCCACCGGGCGGCCGGGCAGGGAATCATCCTCGGTGAACAACCAGGCGATTGCTTCCTCGTCGCTGAACGCCGCATCGCCAAGGACCACAAGAGTGCCCTTGAGGCTGTCCAGAATCTTCCCGTCCATAAAAAAGGCTGCAGGGACAGAGCGGATCTTACGCTCGCCGATCCGTAGGGCAAGCAGCGCGCGACCCTCCAGAAGGCTGTGAACCTTGGTGACGGAAACACCTAGAAGCTCGCTGACATCGGGCAAGGGCAACCATTCACTGACGAGACTCTCCACATTGTTCACCCGATAAGCGTGCCACACCGCATGGCCGCCGTCCTACTCGAGACGCTGGCTTTCGATGATTGTCAGCTTTCCGGGCGCTCCAGTCTCTCTAACATCTTGCGACACTCCAAGCAAGCCCGCTGACGGGATATCTAAAATGATTGTGCTATGGGAATTTTCGTGTAAATTCACATGAGTCACTTGTGCAACAAGGACAACATTGGTTGTTTTTGTTATCCTCTGCATCAGGATTAACAACGGCAGCACAGAAAATACCGGCATCACACCATCAACGTTGAGGAACTATGTCCATGACTCCCGCAATCGCGCCACGACCTGGCCGGAAATCAGTCAGACAGCTGGCTGTCGTGTCCACCGCCGCGCTTCCTGTGGTCATGCTCTCGTCCCTGGCCATGGCCCTGCCGGCGACTGCCGCACAGCCTGCTTCGGCTCCGGTGCAGAGCAGCTCCGCTTCGTTTTCCTTGGCCGCGCAGTTTTCAGCGCGG
>JBBSSN010000305.1:0-3113 GCA_038242035.1 Actinomycetales bacterium | reverse complement strand
TCGATGCCGGGGCGGCGCTCCGCGCCCAGGACGGCCAGGGCGGCGTAGCCCACACCGCCGGCTGCTCCGGCTCCGGGAGCATCGGAGCTGGTGACGGCATGCGTGCCGATGGCGTTGGAGAGCAGCCGGAAGTAGCATTCCAGACCGTGTTCCAGCGCCAGCACATCCGCCGGTGAGGCACCCTTTTGCGGGCCGAAGATTTCCGCGGCACCGTTGGGCCCGAGCAGCGGATTGTCCACGTCGCTGGCCAATACGATGTTCGCCGCTGCCAGCCGCGGGTCCAGCCCGCAGACACCGACTTCCGCCAACTGCGCCAGGGCTCCGCCGCCGTCGGGCAACTTCTGCCCGCGTTCGTCCAGCAGTTTCACGCCCAGCGCGCTAAGCAGCCCGGCGCCGCCGTCGGTGCAGGCGCTGCCGCCCACACCCAGGACGATGTCTGTGCAACCGGCGTCCAGGGCGGCCCGGATCAGGTCTCCGGTGCCGCGGCTGGTGGCGGTCAGCGCTGACAATTCACCGTTGGGGAGCACAGCGAGCCCGGAGGCCACTGCCATTTCGATGACCGCCTGGTGGCCGCGGACCGCAAAGTCCGCGATGATCGGCCGGCCGGTCGGCCCGGCCACCGTCACGCTCCGGAGCTCGAAGCCGGAGCCGACGGCGGCGTCCAAAGTCCCCTCGCCGCCGTCGGCCACTGGAATTTGCTCCACTGTCAGCCCCGGATCCGTGGCCAGCAGACCGGCGGCCAGATGTGCGGCCACCTCCGGCGCGGAGAGTGAACCCTTGAATTTATCCGGGGCTATGACAATGCGCATGGTTTTCTCTCAGTCCAGCAGTGCGATGATCGCGGTGGGGGCGTCCTGGTGCTTCTCGGCCAGTTCTTCGAACTCGGTGACATTGTCCAGTTCGGTGCCCATCGAGATGTTGGTGATGCGCTCCAGGATGACCTCAACGATCACGGGGACCTTGAACTCGCCCATCAGAGCCTGCGCCTTCTCAAACGCTGCGGCCAGATCCGCAGGATCCTCCACCCGGATGGCCTTGCAGCCCAGCCCCTCGGCAACCTTGACGTGATCCACGCCGTAGCCGTTGGTCTCCGGGGAGTTGATGTTCTCGAACGCCAGGGAAACCTCGAAGTCCATCTTGAAGCCGCGCTGCGACTGGCGGATCAGGCCCAGGTAGGAGTTGTTCACCACCACGTGGATGTAGGGGAGCTGGAACTGCGCGCCCACGGCCAGCTCTTCGATCATGAACTGGAAGTCGTAGTCACCGGAAAGGGCGACGACGGTCTCGTCCGGTTTGCCGCGCACCACACCGAGCGCTGCCGGTACTGTCCAGCCCAACGGGCCTGCCTGGCCGGCGTTGATCCACTGGCGCGGGCCGAAGACGTGCAGCATCTGCGCGCCGGCGATCTGCGACAGCCCAATGGTGGAAACGTAGGTGGTGTCCTTGCCGAACGCCTTGTTCATTTCCTCGTAGACGCGCTGCGGCTTGATCGGAATGTTCTCGAAGTGGGTCTTGCGCTGCAGGGCACCCTTACGGGCGGAGCAGTCCTTGACCCAGGGGTTGTAGTCCGGGAGCGGGCCGTCGGCCTTGCGCTCGCGGGCTACTTCCAGCAGCATGTCCAGTGCGGCGCCGGCGTCGGAGACGATGCCCAGGTCCGGGGCGAAGACGCGGCCGATCTGGGTGGGCTCGATGTCGATGTGCACGAACTTGCGGCCCTTGGTGTACGTCTCGATGCCGCCGGTGTGGCGGTTGGCCCAGCGGTTGCCGATGCCGATCACGAAGTCGGACGCCAGCATGGTTTCGTTGCCATAGCGGTGCGAGGTCTGCAGGCCCACCATGCCGGCCATCAGCGGATGGTCATCGGGGAGGATCCCCCAGCCCATCAGCGTCGGGATGACCGGGACATTGAGCAGTTCGGCCAGCTCGACCAGCTGTGCGGAGGCGCCGGCGTTGATGATGCCACCGCCGGCCACGATCAGCGGGCGCTCCGCGGCGGTGAGCATGTCCAGCGCCTTTTCGGCCTGGCGGCGGCTGGCCTTGGGCTTGGACACGGCCAGGGGCTCATAGGCATCGATGTCGAATTCGATCTCCGCCATCTGCACATCGAAGGGCAGGTCCAGCAGTACCGGGCCCGGACGGCCGGAGCGCATCAGGTAGAACGCCTTCTGGAAGGCGCCCGGGATCTGGCCCGGCTCCAGCACGGTCATGGCCATCTTGGTCACCGGAGCGGCGATGGAGGAGATGTCCACGGCCTGGAAGTCTTCCTTGTGCAGCTTGGCCACCGGTGCCTGGCCGGTGATGCACAGGATCGGCACGGAATCCGCCCAGGCGGCGTAAAGACCGGTGATCATGTCGGTGCCGGCGGGGCCTGACGTACCGAGGCAGAGGCCGATGTTGCCGTCGGCGGCGCGGGAGTAGCCGTCCGCCATGTGCGAGGCGCCCTCGACGTGACGGGCCAGCGTGTGTCGGATGCCGCCGTCGGCCTTCATGGCTGAATAGAACGGGTTGATCGCAGCGCCCGGCAGGCCGAACGCCTCGGTGGCGCCCTCCTTCTTCAGGATCGCGATCGCAACATCAACTGTGCGCATCTTGGACATGGGATTCTCCTTCTGGTGTCCCCCGGCCGCCGCTATGCACCGGCCGGGGGAATTCTGTGAATGACTGTTGCCGGTTTTCCGGCGGTGGAGGGCTAGTTGGCTGTGGAGGAACCAGCGGCGCCGGACTTGCCGGAGAGCTGCTCGACGAGCTTGAACAGGCCCGAGTGGTCAAGGCCGCCGTCGCCCTGATTGACCATGGAGCCGACCAGCTGTGCGACCAGGGCACCGAGCGGGATGGTGACCCCGGCTTCACGGGCGGCTGAGGTGACGATCCCCATGTCCTTGTTGTGCAGCTGTAGGCGGAAACCGGGCTCAAACGAGCGGTCCAGCATTTTCTGCCCCTTCTGCTCGAGCACCTTGGAGCCGGCCAGGCCGCCGCCGAGGACCTTCAGGGCCGCCTGCGTGTCCACGCCGTAGGCCTCCAGGAAGACGATCGCCTCCGCGAGAAGCTCGATGTTGCCGGCCACGATCAGCTGGTTCGCTGCCTTGACCGTCTGGCCGGAACCGGAGGGACCG
>JBBSSN010000304.1:0-3132 GCA_038242035.1 Actinomycetales bacterium | reverse complement strand
TGCCATTGAAACGGCGGCCCCCGAGGTGACATCCATCCAGGTGGTGGAGCAGGAGCCGATCCATTCCGCAGCAGTCATTCCCGTGAATGCGCTGCGGCTGCGCCTGGATCAGCAAACTGATCGGGATCAGCAGGCCAAACCCGCTGTTCCCGGCCCAGCGAGTGGGTCCTGGGAGCCGGCGGCGGAGCTTGGCGGACTTCAGCCAGGCGAGGTGGCAGGCTTCCTGGTCGGCGGGGCCCGGCTGCTGACCTGCCGGATCGGCGAGGACATTTTTGCGTACCTGGACTGCTGTCCGCGGTGCGCGAAGTCTATGGCGGGGGCGTCATTGCAGCGCGCCCTCGCGGCCCCGACCGGTGGCGGTCTGCTGCGCTGCCCCACCTGCCGCGCCCATTTTGATGTACGGCTGGCCGGTGCGTGCCTGGAAGACAAGTCACTGCATCTGGATCCGCTTCCCTTACTCGTGCGCGGCGGCGTGATTTCCGTTGCCATTCCCGTCGGGACCGTTTCATGAACCCCGGAACAGGCAGCGTCCCGGCCGCGGGGCCGGTGGCCATGCTCCGGCGCATCGCTGTCAGCCGTTCCGCCGCCGCCGACGGCGAGCGCTGCGAGATGTGCGCTGAACCTCTCGCAGAAAAGCACCAGCATGTGGTGGATGTGGAAAGCCGCGCCCTGATGTGCACCTGCCGCCCGTGCTATTTGCTCTTTACCGATTCAACGGCACACCTGCGGTACCGTTCCGTGCCCGAGCGTTACCTCTCCTTTCCGGGATTCGAGCTGGGGACCGGGGTGTGGGATGAACTGGAGATACCAGTTGGGCTGGCATTCTTCTTCACCAATTCCCGGATGGCGCGGACCGTGGCGTTTTATCCCGGCCCCGCCGGTGCCACCGAGTCGGAGCTGCCGCTGGGTGCGTGGGAACCGGTGCTGGCACGCAACCCTGCCGTTGGCACTGCCGTGCCGGACACGGAGGCTTTGCTGATCCGGGCTCCTGGGCGGGAGCGTCTGCAGGCCGATTGCCATCTGGTACCGATTGATGCCTGTTACGAACTGGTCGGTCAGCTGCGCAAAGTCTGGCGGGGCTTCGACGGCGGCCAGGACGCGCGGGCCCAACTCGCCGCTTTCTTTGAGCGGGTAGTCAATCGCAGCAGGCCCTACGTCGGCACCTCCTCTTCAGCGGCCCGGACCGGAAGCGGGCCCTGGTCATGACGGAACTTGGCTTCAGCATTGTGGACATTATTCCCGAACGCTACGCCGCCTCCCCCCAGCTGACCGCCCGGCTGTGCCTCACAGAATCCACGGGCACGGCCATCCACGCGATAGCGTTGCGCTGCCAGGTGCGGATTCAGCCGCAGCGCCGGGGCTACACTCCGGAGGAGGAAGCCGGTCTCCTGGATCTCTTCGGCACCCGCGTGCGCTGGCCCTCGACGCTGAAGCCCTTCCTCTGGATGCAGTGCAGCACCACGGTGCAGGGCTTCAGCGGTACGACCACGGTGGATCTCGCCCTTCCCTGTACGTTCGATTTCGAGGTCGCCGCGGCGAAATACCTGCATGCGCTCCGTGAGCACAGCATTCCGGTGGAACTGCTGTTCTCCGGAACCGTCTTCACCAAAGGAGTCACCGGGTTCGGCGTCGAACCGGTGCCGTGGGACCGCGAGGCGTCGTTCCAACTGCCGGTCGCTACCTGGACCGAACTAATGGACCAGCATTTCCCCAACAGCGGCTGGCTCCGGCTTGACCGGGATGTCATCAAAGCGCTGGCACACTATAAATCAAGTCTCGGACTGACCACCTGGGAAGCGGCTGTCGAAGGATTACTGGCGGCGGCCGGTGACCCGGTCCGATGATGAATCCGACCCTAAGCCTGGCCAGGGCCATCGCGGATGCGGTCCTTTACGAGGGCTACCTCCTCTATCCCTATCGTGCCTCGTCGCAGAAAAATCAGTCACGCTGGCAGTTCGGCATCCTGGGCCCGCCCGGTGCGGCCGCCGCGGGAGCAGGCGAAGAGTCAACCATGTTCGCGGACACCCTGCTGCGTGCCGGCCCGGATGCCCGGCTGGAGGTGCATCTGCGTTTCCTGCAGCTGCAGTCCCGGACCTGTGAAAAGTTCGACGACGGGACATTCAGCCCGGTGCCTGCGCTGCAGATCGGCGCTGCACGATGGCTGACATGGGACGAGGCGACCGAACAGGAGATCACCCTGGGCCCGTTCACGCTCGATCAACTGGCCGGTGGATTAATAACGGCCGTCCGGGTTCCCGGCGCCGAAGAGACCGAGCTGCTCTACGATGCGGCAGGGGCGGCGGCAGGACGGCTCGTGCGCAGACGGCAGCCCCTTTTGGGCGAAGTCCGGCTGGGCGCCAGCGCTCTCCACGACCCTGCCGCCGGCGGCGAATCCGTCTCCGGGCTGCTGCGCCTTCGGGTGAGTGCGGTAAATACCGCAGCGGGCCGAACGGTTCAGAAGCAGGAAGCAATCGCGCTGTCGTTCATCGGCACACACCTGTTGCTGAGCGTGCAGGACGCGGACTTCATCTCGCTGCTGGACCCGCCGGAGAACGCACGTGCCGCAGCAGCAGCGTGCAGCCAGCACCGCTGCTGGCCCGTCCTGGCCGGGCCCGAGGGGCAAAGCGACGTCCTGCTGATCTCCCCGATCATTCTTTATGACCATCCCGCTGTGGCGCCGGAAAGCTCGGTGGCGCTCTACGACTCAACCGAAATCGATGAGATCCTCACGCTGCGGGTGCTGACGCTCACCGAGGATGAAAAGGCCGAGGCAAGGGCCACGGATCCGCGGGCTGCGGCGATCATTGACCGCTGCGAGGCTATGAGCGATGACCAATTGCAGGCTCTGCACGGCATCCTCCGCAACCCGCATGCGGAGATAGCGCTTGAGCCTGATTTCGAACGGGGGGCAGGAACCCTGGGCGGCCCCCGGGACGGCGCTGCCCTTGCCCCTGCGTTCCCGGTGCTCGGCGATAGTCCCCTCACGGAGGCTCCCTGGTGGGATCCTGCGGCGGATTCCAGTGTCAGGCCGGAAACCGACGCTGTCGTGATCAAAGGGGTGCCCGTTGCCAGGGGCAGCCGCGTTGTGGTCATGCCGCGCCGCCGGGCGGATGCGCAGGACCTGTTTTCGGC
>JBBSSN010000303.1:0-3145 GCA_038242035.1 Actinomycetales bacterium | reverse complement strand
TCCCGGCCGGAACCCGGGAGCCTGCTGCTCCCCGGTCGGCATAGGAGACGGCATGTGGATGCTTGTGCGGGCCAACGCCCTGGGAATAGAGACGCAGCCGGAGCGCGGCACCAGGACGCTTGCGGCTTCGCCGGACACAGCAGAGCGCGGGGACCCGTGGCGCTGGACCATCAGCCTGAATGAAACCGGTGCCCGGCCGGGTGTGGAAGTCAGTGCTGACCCGGACCACATCCGGCTGGAAACCCAGCAGTACAGCAACGGTTACACGGGACTGCTGCACCGCCCGGCGGGCACGCAGCTGGTGGTGGCCGCTCTGGCGGGCGAGGCCCTGGTGGCTTCGGCCGAGGGCCCGTGGGAACGCTGGCTGCGGCCCGGCGACGTGTTCGTCGTCGAGGGCGAGGACGACGAAACGCTCCGGCTTTCGCTGCCGGCCGGCGAGGCGTGTGTGGACGTCGTTTCCCTGGCTCCGGTGCGCGCGCACGCCCTGCGGTGGGTACCCTGATGCCGGCCACCATAACCTTGGCTGCCGCTGAGGGTCTCGCGACAGCCAGTGCGCCCGCGGGTGTCAGCGTTGCGGGCATCGATTTCTCCCGCACCGGCCGGCAGCTGGGTTACGGGCGGGTGGTGCACTCCGACAACGTCTACGACGGCTCGGTCATCCCGGTGCCGGTCGCAGTGCTCAGTTCCGGCGCCGGTCCCACGGTGCTGCTGGTGGCAGGCACACATGGAGACGAGTATGAGGGCCAGATCCTGCTGCACGAGCTGATCCGCAGCATCGATCCGGATCGCCTCACCGGAACCCTGATCATCGTCCCCTCCGCCAACTACGCGGCAGTGCTGGCCGGCAGCAGGGTTTCCCCGGTGGACAAGGGCAACCTGAACCGCAGCTATCCCGGCCAGGCCGACGGCGGCCCCACCGGCCAGGTGGCCCACCTGATCAGCCGCGGCCTGCTGCCCAGGGCGGACGTCGTCGTCGACCTTCACTCCGGCGGCACCAACTCCACCTACGTGCCCAGCATGTTCCTGTACCGCGGCCCGGATGAGGCGCTGTGGGCACGGAAGGTCGCGGCCGCGCGCAGCATGGCGCTGCCCTACACCATGGTGGTGCCGCCGCGGCTGGAGCCCGGTTCACTGAGCACCGCGGGCGACGACGCCGGCATCCTGACGCTGTCCACCGAACTTGGCGGCGGCGGAACGGTGGACCGCGGTGTGCTGGCCCGCGCACGGGACGGTCTCGCGGCACTGTTGGCGGGCATCGGGGTCATGCCGCTGGCCGACGCGGATCAGCCTTTGGCTCCGGACCGTGATTCCAGCCGTCCGGCGACCGTTTGGATCGAACTGGTGGACGGATCCGCCGTCACCACCACCGCCGGCGGTCTGTTCGAGCCGCTGGTTGACCTGGGCCAGCGTGTGCGGGCCGGGGACGAGGTGGGCCGCATCCATTTTGTCGATGAGCTTGACCGCCAACCGAAGGTTTTCCACGCCGCCGTCGACGGCGTGGTGGCCATTATTCGCCGGCCTACTCTGGTGCGGCCCGGCTGCCACTTGGCGCAGGTGGCCCCGCTCTGCACCGAACCGGAACTTTGATCCCTCTGAAAAACCCGCTCTCCCGGCTGCACCACGAAAGGCAAAACAATGCGTTTTACCCACAAAGCGGTACTGCTCCTCACCGCAGGAGTCACTCTCCTGGCCGCCAGCGGCTGCACCACGGCATCGATTGATGACACCGCTGCGAGCGGTCAGCCCGCCGCGGCGGCGTCAAAGACGGCGGTCAGCGTGAACGAGCAGGCCCGGGCGCTGCTGCCGGCCGCCGTCAGGGACAAAGGCACCCTCGTCATCGGCTCAGATCCCACATACCCTCCGTTTGAGTACTTCGATACGGACAACAAGACGATGATCGGCTGGGACGTCGATATGGGAGATGCGCTGGCGCAATCACTGGGGCTTAAAGCCGACCACGTTGCCGCCACCTTCGACACGATCCTGCCCGGTTTGACGTCGCAGAAGTATGACGCCGGCATGTCCGCGTTCTCCATCACGGATGAGCGGAAGAAGGCGGTGGACTTTGTGGCCTACCTTTCCGGCGGTTCCGGATTGGCGGTGCTGCCGGGGAACCCGGAAAAGCTGTCGATGCAGGCGGAGACGTTGTGTGGGAAGAAGGTTGCGGCGCAAAAGGGATCCAGCCAGTCCCTGGACATCCTGCCGGCGTTGTCCAAGGAATGCACCGACGCCGGGAACGCGGCCATTGACGCTCAGCTGTTCCCCGCCCAAACGGATGCCAATCTTGCCCTGACCTCCGGTCGCGTCGACGCCGTCATGGCGGACAGCATCTCGCTGGCGTATCAGGGCACCCTTGCCGGGAAGAAGTTCGAGCTGGCTGCCGGCAATGACTACCAGCCCGAGCCGACCGGGGTCGCGCTGCCCAAGGATTCGGCGCTGCGGCCGGCCCTCGAGGCTGCCATGAAAGCGATTGTCGGCGGACCGACCTACGGCGAGATCAACGCCAAGTGGTCCATTCCCTCCAGCGCAACCATCACGGCGGACAAAGTCACCGCTAAGTAGCGTGTAAAAGACAAGGTAGGAAGTTCGCATGAGTACCCAGACAACACTGGCCGACGAAGTGCCGGCGAGAACCCGGGACCACTACACGATTGTGAAGGCCAAGCACCCCGGCAGGTGGGTGTCCGCCGTCGTCATCCTTGCCGTGTTTGCGGTGCTGCTGCAGTCGGTCTTCACCAATCCAAGGTTCGGATGGGGGACCGTCGGGAAGTACCTGCGGGATGTTTCCATCATCAACGGCATTGCCGTTACCTTGATGTTGACGGTGGTCTGCATGGCCATCGGCATTGTGATCGGCGTGGTGCTGGCCGTCATGCGGCTCTCGCTCAACCCGGTGGTCCGGACGGCGGCCTTTGGCTACGTGAACTTCTTCCGCGGCACCCCGGTACTGGTGCAGCTGCTGTTCTGGTACAACCTGGCCGCGCTGTACCCCTTGATCAGCTTCGGGATCCCCGGGGTGGCGCTGAACGCCAATCAGCTCATCACCCCGATCTTCGCGGCGATCCTGGGCCTGGGGCTCAACCAGGGAGCCTACATGTCGGAAATTGTCCGGGCCGGGATCCTCTCGGTGGACAACGGCCAGCTG
>JBBSSN010000302.1:0-3198 GCA_038242035.1 Actinomycetales bacterium | reverse complement strand
GCACTTTGATCCTGGACCTGCGCGGCTCCGAGGATGAACTGCTCGCCGCGATGACGAAGAAAACCCGGCAGTACATCCGAAAATCGGGCCGGGAGGCGCTGGACTACCGCCTGGTCAGCCGCGAGGAGTTGCCGCAGTGCCTCGCCGTCTACCGGCTCACGGCCGATCGGGCCGGATTCGGCATCCACTCCGATGCCTACTATCTGGATATTTTCGACAATCTGGGGGAGGGTTCAGCGGTATTTGCTGCGTTCGACGGCGACGCGGTGGTGGCCTTCCTCTGGCTGGCTGCCAGCGGGGCGACCGCCTTCGAGCTCTACGGCGGCATGAATGACGTCGGGCAGAATCTGCGGGCCAACTTCACGCTCAAGTGGACGGCCATTAGGGCGATGAAGGAGCGCGGCGTCTCCCGCTATGACTTCAACGGGCTCCTGAACGACGGCGTTTCGAAGTTCAAAATCGGGTTTGCGGACCATGAAAATCTGTTGGCGGGGACCTGGGACAAGCCGCTCTCGCCGCTCTACCCGGTTTACGCCAGGGCGCTGCCGCTGGCCCGCAAGGCCGTGAAGACGTCGGGGAAGCTCGTTTCCGGGGCGCCGGCCGTGCTCGCGGGTCTACGCAAAAGGGTGGGCGCCGCCCCAACTAAGTAGCAGCAGGTGCACGCAAAACGCGAAATGAGTGCAGCTGCTGCTACCTAGTTGGGCCGGGGGCCGGAACCGTGACGGCGTAAACGACGGCGGCCGCGGCGGCGCCACTGACCGGGTGGGCATTGACGGGGCTCTCCCGCGCGGGGACGAAGGCGCTGTCCCCGTGAGCCAGGACCAAGTCACCGCGCGGCGAATCCAGGATGACCGAACCGGTGACCGCGATGACAAGGAGCGGCCCGTTCTGGGCCAGCGGAATCGGTGGCCCGTCAGGCTCGAGAATGGCACGCTGCAGCTGAAATTCCCGGAACGGCGGTTGCCAGATTTCCTGGCCCAGCTCGGTGCTACCCGCGGTGATCAGCGGCACGGGAAGGGCGCGGAACTCCACCGTCTTCATCAGCTCCGGGACGTCCACGTGCTTGGCGGTGAGGCCGCCGCGGAGCACGTTGTCCGAGGATGCCATGACCTCAACCCCCAGACCCTGCAGATAGGCGTGAATGTTTCCCGGCGGGAGATAGATGGCTTCCCCGGGCTTGAGCGAGACACGGTTGAGCAGCAGGGAGAGCAGCACGCCGGGGTCCCCCGGATAGATGGCGTTCAGACTGACCGCGGTGGAGAGCTCGCGCTGGTACGCAGTGAGCGGCAGCTGGGCAGCCAGGCCGGCAGTGAGCACGGTGACGACGGCGCTCACGGCGTCGGTGACCTCGTTGCCGCCGGTGATGAGGCGGTGGAAGGCTGTACGGATCGCCGCCGGCTCGTCAGCTTCTGACTCTTCCGCTGCGGACAGATCCGAGATGACGTCCCGCAAAAGCTGCGGGAAGGTGCCCTCGGCCGGCTCGAAGAGGGCCGACAGGTGTTCAAAGATCGCTTTTGACTCCGTGGCCGGGAGGAAACCGCACAACGCCTCAAAATCCGTCAGCGCCAGGAAAAGCTCGGGTTTGTGGTTATCGTCCTTGTAGTTCCGCTCGGCGGCGGTACGGGGAACACCTGCCGCTTCTTCGCGGGCAAATGCCGCCTTGGCCTGGGGACGGGTCGGGTGGACCTGCAATGACAGCGGCTGCGAGGCGGCCAGGATTTTAGCCAGGAAGGGCAGCCGGTCACCGAAATCCGCCCGTGCATCGACTCCAAGCATGCCGTCCGGATCGTCGGCGATGAGTGCATCCAGCGACTCGGTGCTGCCGTCCGGCGCGGTGGCCAAGGAGGGTGAGTCGGGGTGGGCGCCCAGCCATAGTTCGGCTTCCGGGCCGCCGGAAGGCGATCGGCCCAGCAGCGTCGAAATTGCGGTGGGCGAGCCCCAGGTATAGGGGCGTAAAACATTTGTCAGGGTATACATTTGCTCTCCTGGAGCTTGTGGCTATCCGGCCGTACAGCTGCCGTTGTTGGCGAGCAGCGATTCGAGCATGGCGTCGTCGCCCTGTTCTGCCAGCTGCTGCAGGTACGCCTGGGTGACCTTCGGGGCCTGTGCTGCAGGGGCGGGAGCCGGTGCAGAGGGAGCGGCCGTGCCGGCATCTGGTGCTGCCGACACCGGCGCGGCTCCATCCGGGGCCGGTGTGCTGGCGGGAGCGGAGCTGTTTCCCGCAATCAATTCCTTCACCCGGGCATGGATGACATCGAAATCGGGGGAGGTGGAAAAGTTGATGTCAAAGTCCGGCGGCCCGATAGTCAGCCGGTTCAGTGGATGTTTTTTGGATTTCAGGGCCAGATCAACAAAACTGCCCAGCTGGGCGGCCGGAATATCCGATTCCATCACCTGCGTTCCGGCATGGAGAATGGACTCGAACTTGGAGAGCACCGTGGCAGGATCCATTTGCTTGAGCAGGGCCTGCTGGATGCACTGCTGCCGCTCGCTGCGGGAATATTCCAGGACCCATTGGCGTGATCTGGCGTACCAGAGCGCCTGCTGGCCGTTAAGCGTCTGTTCACCCGGGGCAATCCAGCCCTCCGGCGGAGCATGGCTGTAGCCGCTGTCATCCAGACTGGCGCCACTGATCGGGACCCAGCCGCCGGCGTTGATTTTGACTCCGCCGAGGGCATCGATCAGCTGGGAAAAGCCGGACATGTCGATGAGCAGGTAACCCTGGATCTTCAGTCCCAGCGTCCCGCTGGCGGCGTCCATCATTGCGGCGGCACCCGGATCCGGCCGGCCCGGATACAGGTTTGCGTATTTCTCTGTGACCTCGGTGTAGAGGAAATTGATGATGCAGTTGTCCCCGCAGTTATAGCCGTCCGGATAGACGCTGTGCATCGGTGAGTCGGCCGGGAATTGGGCGTTCTGCAGGTTGCGCGGAATGCTGATCGTGACGGCCTGTCCGCTGGAGGCGTCGACGCTGACAACAATGATGCTGTCCGGACGTCGTCCCACCCGGTCCGCGCCGGCGTCCCCGCCCATCAACAGGAAGTTATACCGGCCGTCCACCGGGGCCATGTCGGGACCGGCGGAAAAAATGCTGTTGATGGCATTGCGGCCCGTATTGATCAGGTAGGCGGCGTAACCCACGGAGCCCGAGGTCAGCACCATGAGCAGTACCAGGACCACACTGACGGTACCGCGCAT
>JBBSSN010000301.1:0-3201 GCA_038242035.1 Actinomycetales bacterium | reverse complement strand
TGCCGACGTAGCCTGGGTGATCGCGGCGGTGCAGCAAGGGAACGGCTACGCAGTAGAGGCCGCCGCCGGGATGCTCCGCTGGCTCGGTGAGTGCGGAACGGCGCGCTGCCAGGCGCATATTCATCCTGGGAACGTGGCATCGTGCTCGGTGGCGCGCAAACTCGACTTTGTACCCACCAGCCTGGTTCATGACGGCGAAGTCCTATGGCTGCGGACCACAGGGCCAAGCAGTGCCATAATAAAGAGGTAACAAGTTTTTACGTGCTCCGGGGTCGGTGTAAGTCCGAACCGGCGGTTATAGTCCGCGACCCGCACGCAAACGGCCGGCAACGGTTCGAATGCAAACGGTTGAACCGGTGGAATTCCGGTACCGACAGTTAAAGTCTGGATGGGAGAAGCACGAGCAGTTTTGGCCTGCCGAGGCGTTGGCGCTCTTTTTGGAGCGCTCCGCCCGTCCGGGCTCTCTGTCGTTACCCCCGGAGCCACTGCAGATTGGCGAAAGGCAAGTAACGATGGACATGCTTCGGTGGCTCTTCGAGGCGAAACTGGATTTTCCCGGCGGCGGGTTCCTGCTCTGGCGCGAGGTGCTGGGTAATCTCTTTGGCTTGGCCAGTGCGCTGGGCGGAATGCGCCGGAAAGTCTGGGCGTGGCCGGTGGGCATCTTCGGCAATGCGCTCCTGTTCACGGTTTTCATGGGCTCGGTCTTCGGCTCACCGCTGTACGCGAACCTGCTGGGACAGGCGGGACGGCAGATCATGTTCATCGCCGTTTCCATCTTCGGCTGGTACCGCTGGCGGCAGAGCAAACGTAATGCCGACGGCGCCGCGGTAGAGCCGCGCTGGGCCTCCAACCGCGTACGGTTGGGACTGGTGGTTGCCCTGATCGGCGGCACCGCGGTCTTGACTCCGATTTTCACCGCCTTAGGCTCTTATGCCCCCGTCTGGGCCGATGCCTGGATCTTCATGGGGTCCTTACTCGCGACCGTGGGGATGGCCAAGGGCTGGGTGGAGTTCTGGCTGATCTGGGTGGCCGTTGACCTGGTGGGGGTACCGCTGCTGTTCAGCGCCGGCTACTACGCGTCTGCCTTCATGTACATCTTCTACGGTGCCTTTACGCTGACCGGCTTCTTTGTCTGGTGGCACGTGCGGAACCGGAATGCTGAAAAAGTGCTGGTGGAGACGGCCTTTCCGGATCCGAGGGTATCGCGATGAGCGGCCCGATAAGCGGCCCGATAAGCCACGAAACCATAACCTTCAGCAGCGCCGAATCGGCGGCCATGAACACCGCGCTGGACGCGGCAGGTCAGGGTCCGCGCGGGGCGAATCCGCTGGTGGGCGCCGTGCTGCTGGATCCTGCCGGCAAGGTCGTGGCCACCGGATATCACCGCGGCGCGGGAACCGCCCACGCCGAGGTGGACGCCCTGGCCCGGATCCGGACGGATCCCGCCCAGCGGACCGGCGGAACAGGGGGCACAAACGGCAACGCTCCGGACAGCGCACTGGCCAGCGCAGTGGAGAACCTGACACTGCTGGTGACGCTGGAGCCCTGCAACCACACCGGCCGGACGGGCCCCTGTGCGCAGGCAATTATCGACGCCGGCATCCGTCAGGTGATTTACGCCGTCGATGATCCGCACGAGCCGGCGGCCGGTGGAGCGCAACGGCTCCGGGATGCGGGTGTGCAGGTACGGTCGGGGCTGTTGGCGCCGGAAGCCTTCGAGCTGAACCGCCGCTGGTTCACAGCCGTCCGCGATGACCGGCCGTTCACCACCCTCCACCTCGCCCAGACGCTCGATGGCCGGATTGCCGCGGCCGACGGCAGCAGCCAATGGATCACCTCGGCTGCCTCCCGGGCGGACAACCACGGAATCCGTCGCCTGATCGATGCGATCCTGGTGGGTACCGAGACCGTACTCGTGGACAACCCCCGGCTGACGGCCCGGGAAGCAGATGGTGTGGACTCTGCGCGGCAGCCGCTGCGCGTAGTCATGGGGCTGCGGGACATCCCCGCGGAGGCGGCCGTCCATGGCGGGCGCCCGGCCGGACCTGACCCGGCCGTACCGGGTGCGGGCGGCGCCGGCGGACCTGACCCGGCTGGCCCCGCTGGCCCCGCTGGCCCCGGGGGATTCCTGCAGCTGCGCACCCGCGATCCGCTGGCCGCGTCGCGCACGCTGTTCGACCAGGGCGTTCGTCATTTGATGGTGGAGGGCGGGTCGCGGATCAGCGCCGCGTTCCTCTCCGCCGGGTTGGTTGACGAACTTATCGTCTATCTGGCGCCGACGCTGCTGGGCGCCGGCATTCCGGCCTTCGGCGACTTGGGCATCGGCACACTCGCAGATGCCCAGCGGTGGGACTGGGATGCCGGCGGTGGGGGTGCGGTGACACCGCTGGGGCCTGACCTGAAACTTCATCTAAAACCTGCGGCAATGGCCGCCGGAACTACGGGAGGAAACTGAAGTGTTTACCGGAATTATTGCCGAGCAGGGCCGCGTTGAGTCGCTGCAGCAAGCGGCCGACGGCGGCAGCGCCACGTTGGTGCTGCGCGCACAATCCTCCCTCGAAGGCCTCGGACACGGTGGCTCAATCGCCGTCAACGGCGTCTGTCTGACCGCCACCGCCATCGGCAGCGGGGTGATCAGCGTGGATGTGATGGGCGAAACCCTGAGCCGGACCACCACCGGGCTGCTGAAGGCCGGTGACACCGTAAACCTTGAACGTTGCGTGCCCGCGGGCGGCCGGCTGGATGGTCACGTGGTCCAGGGCCACGTCGATGGGGTGGGCACTTTGCTCGAGCGCGAAAATCCCGGCGCCTGGGAGCGGGTGCGTTTCGCGGTTCCCGTGCCGCTGGCACGGTACATCGCCGAGAAGGGATCAATCGCCGTCGACGGCGTTTCCCTCACGGTGAGCGCGGTGAGCGACGCAGCGCAGGCCAGCCCCTGGTTTGAGGTCGGCCTTATTCCCACCACGCTGGCGGAGACCGGACTGGGCGCGAAGGAGGCAGGATCCGCGGTCAACCTGGAGGTGGATGTGCTGGCGAAGTACACCGAGCGGCTACTGGCCTTTGGCCCGGCCGCACGCGACCGCGAACAGGTCCCGGAAAACGCAGCCGCGTCCATGACCGCGACGCAGGAGCCGGGCAAATGAGCGAAGTGAGCGGCACGCGACGGGCGGGTCTGCTGGACACCGTGCCGGACGCCGTCGC
>JBBSSN010000300.1:0-3205 GCA_038242035.1 Actinomycetales bacterium | reverse complement strand
GCGTGCCGACGGCCTGACCCATTTGCGTGCCGACGGCACGGCGCAGATGGTGGACGTTTCGGGCAAGGAGGAGACTACGCGGCAGGCCACTGCTCAGGCGGTGGTGACGACGACGGCGGCGGTCATGGCGCTGCTCGGGGCCGGCGAACTTCCCAAGGGCGACGCCCTGGCCGTGGCCCGGGTGGCCGGGATCATGGCCGCCAAGAAGACGCCCGAGCTGATCCCGCTGTGCCACCCGCTGCCGATCAGCAAGGTCACCGTTGACTTCGAGCTTTCGGATTCCTCGGTAACGGTGCAGGCGATGGTCAAGACGCGTTCCGTGACGGGAGTTGAAATGGAAGCGCTGACGGCAGCGAGCGTGGCGGCGCTGAGCGTTTACGACATGATCAAAGCCGTGGATAAACATGCGGTCATTACGGATATCCGCGTGCTGGCGAAAAGCGGCGGCAAGAGTGGGGACTGGGCGCTGTGAACGCCGCTCCCCGGCGGGTGGCCGGAATCGTGATTGCTTCCACCCGGGCCGCTGCCGGGACGTATCCGGACGCCAGCGCTCCGCTGATCAGCCAATGGCTGGCCGCGCGCGGATTCGAGCTGCTCCCGGCGCAGATAGTGCCGGACGGAGAGAACGTCCACGACGCGCTGCAGAGCCTGCTCAGCCAGCGCCCCGCCGTCATTATCACCAGCGGCGGCACCGGACTGAGCGCGGATGACCTGACGCCGGAAATGACGCATCCGCTGCTGGAACGCGAGATTCCAGGCATCATGGAGGCGATCCGTGCGGCGGGGGGGGTCAAGACACCAACGGCGGCGCTGAGCCGGGGCTACGCCGGCGTCGCCGGTCGGACCTTTGTGCTGAACCTGCCCGGCTCGTCCGGCGGGATTCGGGATGGATTGGCCGTCCTGGCGCCGATGCTGGACCATATCTGCGATCAGTTGGAAGGCAGTCATGAGCACTGAAATTCTTGCGGCACTGTTGAGTGAGACGCCGATCAGCGTCGATACCGCCATCGCCGCCGTCGAGGCCCCCGGGTGCGGTGCCGTCGTGAGCTTCAGCGGCGTGGTGCGTGATCACGACGGCGGCAGGGACGTGCACCGGCTGGGCTACTCGGCGCATCCGAGCGCCGAACGGGTGATGGCTGATGTCGTGGCAGCCGTACTGGCCAAATACGCGGCTGACCAGCCGAACACTGGAGCGGCAGACGCAGACCAGGCGGATATCCGCATCTGGGCCGCGCACCGGGTGGGTCCGTTGGAGATCGGCGATGCTGCGCTGGTGTGCGCCGTGGCGACCGCGCATCGGCAGCTGGCCTTTAGCCTGTGTGGCGCGCTGGTGGACCGGATCAAGGAAGAGGTGCCGATCTGGAAGGAGCAGTTCTTCGCGGACGGCACGGTGGAATGGGTCGGTGCCGGTCAGGGTCCTGTCCGCCGGTAAACTTGGCGGTATGAGTGAACACGCGCGCGAAATCCCGGCGGCCAAGCCGGGGGGTGACCAGCCAGGCCGTGCCGAGCCGCGCAGCGGGCCAGCCGGCGCCGCGGTGCGGGTCGCGGTGCTGGGGGCGCGCGGGCGGATGGGGCAGGAGGCGGTCAAGGCGGTCGACGCCGCGCCGGACCTTGAGCTGGTCGCGTCGCTGGGCCGCAACGACCCGCTGGAAACACTGCTGACGGTGGGTGCGCAGATCGTCATCGACCTGACCGTGCCGGATTCCACCGAGACCAACGTCAGATTCGCCGTCGAACATGGCATGCATGCCGTCGTCGGCACCACGGGGTGGACCGATGAAAAACTGCACGCGCTGCGCGCCCTGCTGGCGGAGCATCCGGAAACGGGCGTGCTGATTGCGCCGAATTTTGCCGTCGGCTCCGTGCTGGCGAGCAGGTTCGCCGCTACGGCCGCCAAATACTTTGACTCGGTGGAGATCATCGAGCTGCACCATCCCCGCAAGGTTGACGCCCCGTCCGGAACGGCACTACGCACGGCGCAGCTGATCGCCGCAGCCCGCGCAGAGGCTTGCGTGCCGCCGTCGCCGGATGCTACCGAAACCGCGCTCGACGGCGCCCGCGGGGCCACGGTGGCCGGCATCCGGGTGCACAGCGTGCGGCTGGCCGGATTGACCGCGCATCAGGAGGTGCTCCTGGGCGGGTTCGGCGAGCAGCTGACCATCCGCCATGATTCGTTCACTCAGGCATCGTTTATGCCCGGTGTCCTGATCGGCGTGCGTACCGTTGCATCCCGTCCGGGCCTGACCATCGGGCTCGACGGTTATCTGGACCTGGAGGCCTAGGAATGTCGAAAACAAAAACCTGGGTCGGGCTCATCTGCCTGCTGCTGGTCTTTTATCTGGTGGTCATGGTGCAGCGCGCCTTCCTGCTGCTTGCGGACCCCAACTTGACCTCCAAAGGCCTTGGGGCCGCTTATCTGGTGTTGCCGATTGTGGGCGCCTGGGCGCTGATCCGCGAACTGCTCTTTGGTTCGAGGATGGAACGGCTGGCGAAAATCCTGGAAGCGGAGGGCGGTCTGCCGGTGGATGAACTGCCGCGCACCCCCGGCGGCCGGATTGTCCGCGCTGCCGCGGACGCGGAATTTGCGAAATACCAGCTGGAAGCGGAAGCGGCGCCGGAGAACTGGCGTTCCTGGTTCCGGCTTTCCTGCGCCTACGATGCCTCCGGGGACAGGACGCGGGCGCGCAAAACCATGCGTGCGGCCATCACCATGTTCCGCGCTGCCCCGGCCGCCGCGGGCCGCTGAGCGCCGCAACGTAGCCGCTGACCGGCGGCCGCTGACGGGCGGCCGCTGACCGGTGGCCGACGGCGGCAGTCACGCATGCTTGGCGTGCGCTATGTGTCCGGGCCCGGTGGGGAGGGCTAAACTTTGCCCATGTCCCACCAGCCCATGCCGTCCCACCAGTCCATGCCGTCCCACCAGCCCATGCCGTCCCGTCAGCCCATGCCGTCCCGTCGCCAGCTGCTGCTGGTGTCCGCTGCGGCGCTGCTGACGGCCGGCTGCGAGGGCCGAGCCAGCGCTCCATCGAGCACGCCCCGGAGCCCCTCCGGTCCGGTGCAGAGCCCCTCCGGTCCGGTGCAGAACGCCGCCGGTCCGCCGGACTGGCAGTCGCTGGCGTCCGGGCTCAAGGGCACGCTGACGCTGCCGGACTCGAGCGCTGACAACGCCGACCGCTACAACTCGCTGCGGCTGACCGAGAACCCG
>JBBSSN010000299.1:0-3232 GCA_038242035.1 Actinomycetales bacterium | reverse complement strand
GTTCCTTTGGTTGGTCATCACCGCGATCGTTGTGGCAGCGTTCTGGTCGGTGCGGATTAAATGGTCCTCCCTGGCGGAATTCCCGGCGGAATTGAGCAAGTATCTGGGTCTGCTATTCGGGCCGCCGGACTGGACTAAATTCGGCGAAGCCTTCGACGCCACGATCCTCTCCGTCCAAATGGCGTGGATCGGTACGGTGCTGGGCATCATCATTTCCTTCCCGCTGAGCTTCCTGGCCTCGCGTGGACTTGCACCGGCGGCGCTGAACTGGCCGCTGCGGGCGCTCTTCGCCGTGATCCGCGCCGTTCCGGAGGTGGTGATCGCCATTCTGATCCTCTCCGTCATCGGGCTGACCCCGTTCACCGGCGCGCTGGCCTTGGCCATCGGGTCCATCGGGACGTTGGGCAAGTGGGGGTATGAGGCCTTTGAAGGTGTTGACGGCGGCCCGCTGGAAGGGGTCCGCGCGACCGGCGGCGGGACGCTGGCGCTCATCCGCTGGGGCGTTTGGCCCAGCGCACAGCCGGAGGTCTTCTCCTTCTGGCTGTACCGCTTCGAAATTAATGTCCGCGCCTCGGCAATTCTGGGCCTGATCGGGGCCGGCGGCATCGGCAAGATGCTCCAGGACAACGTTCAGTTCCGTAACTGGGACGCGGTGGGAATGCTGCTGCTGGTAGTCATTGTGGTGACCATGATCATTGACCAGATCTCCGGCACGGTGCGGAACCGGCTGATCCACGGTGCGTGGGAAGTGCCGCTGCTGCGCAGCTACCGGCGGAGAATGTCGGTGCGCCGCGCAAAGGTGGACGGATGAACATGTTGCGGATCCTGCATCTAAGTGACACCCATCTAAACGGCGACAGCACGCTGCATTCCGGCGTGGTGGACACGGTGGCAAACCTGCGTGCGGTGCTGGCGGAACTTGCCCACATCGGCCAGCTGGATCTGCTGGTGGTCTCGGGGGACGTGTCCGACGACGGCTCGGCGGAATCCTACGAGCTCGCACGGACGCTTCTGCTGGATTTCGCGCGTGTCCGGGGCGCCGTCGTCGTTCTCGCAATGGGGAACCACGACCAGCGCAGCGCCTTCCGGCAGGTCCTGGGCAACGGGCATCCGCGTGCCGACGGCACTTTACTCAACGGCACGTCTGAGAGCGGCACTGAACAGAAGGGGAATGCCGGCGCAGGGCCGATCTGCGGGGTGACCATGCTGGCCGGTTTCCGCGTCATTACGGTCGACAGTTCGGTTCCTGGCCGCACGCACGGGTATTTGAGCCCGGAACAACTGCACTGGTTGGCGGGCGAGTTAGCGGAAGATGCCCAGAACGGTTCAATTCTGGTAATTCATCATCCGCCGGTCGAACCGGTGTCGCCGCTGCATTTCGGCATTGAGCTGCAAAATCCCGGGGACCTTGCACATGTGCTGGCGGAATCGGATGTGAAACTGATTCTCTCCGGTCATTATCATCACCATCTGGCGGACAGTATCTTTACCGGGGAACGGCATATTCCTGTTGTGGTGGCCGCGGCTGTGGTGCACACCAACGACGTCCTGGCGCCCATCGGGCACGAGAGGGCCGTTACGGGCAGCGGCGGGAATGTCATCGAGCTCTGGGCAACATCGGCAGCCAAAACGGCCAGGGTTCGAGTGCTGCCGTTGGCCACGCGGACGGGCACCGAAATTTTTGATCTGGGACCGGCCGAGGTGGCAGAAATCTCCGGTCGGATCGCCATCCGGGACGAGGAACGGCTGGTCATGAAAATTGATTCGGGGGAACACAATCCATGACGCCGGACCACGCCCCGGGGCGGATTCTTGCGCAGATCCGCTCCCTTCAGCCGTCCCTGTTGCCCGCCGAGCAGTCAGTGGCGGGAGTTTTCCTGGCGCACTCGGATCAGATCGTTGAGCTCTCCTCGCAGCAGGTCGCCGAACTCGCGGGGGCGTCGCGCGCTACCGTGGTGCGGACGTGCCAGAGCCTGGGTTTCAGCGGGTATCAGCAGTTGCGCGTGCTGCTGGCCCGCGACGCCGGCTACGGTCGGCCGCGTGCCCGGCCAGCCGCCGTCGGTCCCGCTGGAATGGTCGCGGATACGTTTGCGCAGGTGGCCAGCGCGGTGAATTCGATGACGGCTCTGTTGGAACCGGCGGCCGTCGAATCCGCGGTGCGGGCCATTGCAGCTGCGCGCCGCGTGCTGGTGGTGGGAAATGGCCTCTCCGCGGCGCTCGCCCTGGATACGGCGTCCCGTCTGGGTGCCATCGGCCGGCCGGCGGAAGCCCCCATCGACGTGATCGGTCAGCAGATTGCTGCCCGGCTGCTCGGACCTGAAGATGTCCTGCTGATCATTAGCGGCAGTGGCGCCAACAGCTCCACGCTGCGCGTGGCTCAGGCCGGTCTGGACGGGGGTGCCCAGCTCCTGGTGGTGACGGCTTTTGCCCGTTCTCCGCTGGCCGCGATGTCCCGTACCGTGTTGGTGGTCGGCATGCCGGAGCTGACCTTCCGTGACGAAGTCACGGTCACTACGCGTATTCCGCAGACGATTCTGGTGGAGGGTCTGATTGCCGCCCTGACGGAAGAACTCGGGGACTCCGCTGCCGCGGCAAAGTCCCTGGCGCTCGCTGTGATCGGGGACAATCTGGGGGAATAGCGGTTCGGCTGCTGGCGGTAGGCTTTCGCACATGAATGCCCACACCGAACCGAACGAGGACCGTAAGGGACAGCCGGAGCCGACGGCACCGGCAACCGGAGAGGCGGCGGCCCCGGACCCGGCGACCGGGCAGCCAGTCGGACGGCAAACCGGGCCGATCACACCGGCGATCGGGCAGCCGGGCGGGCGGCAAGCCGCAGTGCTGGAAGCCGCGGCGGTAATGGACTGGCGGCTGCAGACCTTCGCGCTTTATGCCGAGGTCAGGGAAGCCGCCGAGACGTCGCCGTCCCGCGCGCACGCACTCTGGCGAGGGATGCGGGACACCATGTTTGCCACCCATCCTGCGTCCGCGCTGGATGAAGCGCAGAAAGCCGCATTCACCGGCCTCCCCGTGGCTGCGTACGATCCGACACATCGGTTCGAATCCACCTTGACGGACGAAGGCGCAGGCGAAACGTGGGATGTGCGCACCGGCACGGACGGTGTGGTTCCGTTCGTCCGGCTGGGGACCTTTGAAATCCCTGGAATAGGTGCCCTCGCTGCCTGGAAACTCAGCAGCTACGGCGGAGGTATATTTCTGCCCTTCAGGGATT
>JBBSSN010000298.1:0-3233 GCA_038242035.1 Actinomycetales bacterium | reverse complement strand
TATCTGCTGCATCGCGGACTGGCCACTTTGCCCATCCGCGTCCGTGCCCAGCAGGATGGGGCAGCGAAGCTGGCGCCCGGCCTTGCCTCGCACGAGCTAGTGACCCGGGTGCTGTATCCAGGTCTGCCCGAGTGCGACCCACACTCATTGGTGGGCGGGCAGATGTCCGGCCCGGGTTCGCTGCTGTCCTTTGAAGTAGCCAGCGCGGAACATGCGGAAAGGATTGCCGGCGCCGTGAAGCTGATAATCCATGCCGTGTCCCTGGGAGGGGTGGATACGCTGATCCAGCACCCCGCCGGTCTCACCCACCGCCCCGTCGCCGCCGAAGCCAGGCCGCATGCCACGATGCTGCGGGTGTCCGTGGGGCTGGAGGACCCGGCGGATCTGATGGAGGATCTGCTCCAGGCGATTGAATCAACGCGCTAGATTAATACGGAAGCGGCCCGGTGTTGCCGGGCATATGCGCGAACACCAGTGTGGTCTCGGTGTGGCTGACCACCGGGTCAGTTGTGAGATTATCCAGCACCCAGTCACGCAGCACGTCGGTGTTGGGGACGGCAATATGCAATAAATAGTCCACCGATCCGGAAACATGGAAGGTGGAAAGTACCTCGGGAAGCCGCGGAACGCTGCCGGTAAACCGGTCGATCTGGTCCCTGTCATGGGCGCGCAGCCGAACGGCGATCAGCGCCTGCACGGACCTGCCGACGGCGCTGAGATTCAGCTTCGCGTGAAAGCCCTCGATCGCGCCGCGTTCAATGAGTGCGCGCGTGCGCATGAGTGCGGTCGACGGCGCAATGCCCACCGCCTCGGCAAGATCCCGGTTGGTGATCCGCGCATCCGTCACCAGCGCGTCAATGATCTGACGGTCGACGGCGTCCAATGGTTCTGCGGTCCGCGCAGCTGCCGGCGGGGTGCGTCGGGGAATTTTCGCGGCTGACGTCATCGGGAGCTCCCTCACTATTCGAACATTACACGCGGAATTCTATCAGTCTCCGAATTTTCTGCGATCGACCCGGTTCTGCGGCAAGGCAGGCGCACCGGCGGGAACATCGGTGCCGCGTTCACCCACAGGGAAACTGCTATCCGCCACTCCCATCCCGATGGTTGGCTGTCGTCATGAAGATTCTGATCCTTGGCGGCACCGCCTGGCTTGGCCACGAAGTAGCGCGCCACGGGATACAACGCGGCCATGCCGTAACCTGTGTGGCAAGAGGGGAGTCCGGGCCTGTTCCTGCCGGCGTTGCGCTTATTCGGGCAGACCGGGACGAGGAACACGGCCTCGACGCGGTGGGCGGTATCCACTGGGACGCAGTCGTTGACGTATCCCGACAGCCCGGCCAAGTGCGGCGGGCAGTCCGGGACCTGCACGCCGTTCGCTACGTCTTTGTCTCCTCCGGCAGTGCGTACGCGGATCAGGGTCCGCTTAGGCAGGACGAGGATGCCCCGCTCCTGGCTCCCCTCGCGGCAGATGTGATGGAAACAATGGAGGACTACGGCCAGGCTAAGGCCGCCTGCGAGCAGGCCGTCCTCGCGCAATTCGGGCGCGGGCGGTCCATGATCGCCCGCGCTGGACTCATTGGGGGCCCGGGAGACCCGTCGGGGCGCACGGGATATTGGCCGTTGCGTTTCGGCCAGCCCGCGGCCGACGACGGCACTGTCCTAGTGCCGGACGCACCCCTTCTCCCCGTCCAGATCATCGACGTGCGGGACCTCGCGGCCTGGCTGGTCCACGGCTGCGAAGAGCGCCTCGGAGGAGTTTTCAACGCCATGGGTGAGACTCATCCCTTCGGGGAGCAGATCGCCGTCGCGCGAAAAGTCGCCGGCCACGAGGGGCCGATCGCTACGGCCGAGGCGTCATGGCTGCAGGAGCGCGGGGTGCAGGAATGGGCCGGGCCGAAGTCGCTTCCGCTGTGGCTGGCCGATTCCCAGTGGCAGGGCATGAATGCGCGGTCGAACCTGCGTGCGAAGGGAGCCGGCCTGAAATTACGCCCGCTGGCGGAAACGCTCGCCGATACCCTGGAGTGGGAGCGGAGAGCGGGTGCCGGAAGAAAACGTGGTGCGGGGCTCACAATGAGTGAGGAAGCAGCACTGCTCGCTGAGCTGGCACGCCTTCGCGCTTAGCCGTCCCGGCCGGGCCTGCCGCTGGGCAGGAGCAGCAGTGCCGTCGCCGCGGCCAGCACGGCCAGGGCAGCCAGTACCGCCACCAGCGCGGACCAGCCGGCGGATTGGAAGACAAATCCCGAAGCCCATCCGATAGCGCTGGAGCCGGCGTAGTAGCTCAGGTTGTAGAGCGATGCTGCCTGCGCCCGTCCTGCCTGCGCCGGCGCGGTCGGTCCGGTCTTCACTCGTCTAACCGGGGTCACGCTGCCGGTCCAACCCGAGGCAATGCTGTGGGCGCCGAAGAACCCGGCGGTAAAGAGCACCAGCCCCAGCAGGATCAGCGGCAGCGGGGCGAGCGCGGTGATCGCCAGCCCGGCCGTCATCACGGTGATACTGCCGAGCAGAATGTTCCGGCGTCCGGCCCGTACCGATAGTGCCGCAGCCCACCGCGAGGAGACCGTTCCGGCCAGGTAGGCCAGAAAAATCAGGGCGACGGCGGCCATCGGCAGCAGGTAGGGGGGTGCTTCCAGCCGAAATCCCATGTAGTTGTAGACGCTGACAAAAGACCCCATGAGCAGGAACGCCTCGGTATAGAGGGCCAAGAGCCGCCTGTCCCGCAGGGCCGGCAGCAACCGGGACAACGCCGGGCCGAACCCCACCCGCGGCGCAGGGGTAAAGCCCCGGGGCTCCGGTGCCAGCAGGAGAAAGCCCACAGCCGCCCCGGCGGACACAACCGAAACGGCCAGAATGCCGATCCGCCAGCCGGCAAGTTCGCCGATCGGCCCCGCAAGAAGCCTGCCCAGCAGGCCTCCCACGGTGGTACCCGCGACGTATGACCCGGCCGCCATCGCGGCATGGAGCTTATTGATCTCCTCGTTCAAATAGGCAATGGCCAGGGCTGGTATTCCACCCAGTGCCATTCCCTCCAGCGTGCGCATCGCCAGCAGCACGGAAAAACCGGGCGACAGCGGCGCCAGCAGCCCCAGGAGGGTGGCCGCAATAATGGCGGTCCCCATCACGGGCACCCGGCCGAATCGGTCCGCCGCAAAGGACCAGGGAATAACGGTAACCGCCAGCCCGATCGTCGCCACGGAGACGGTCAGCCCCGCCTGGGGGGCGGTGATCTGAAG
>JBBSSN010000297.1:0-3244 GCA_038242035.1 Actinomycetales bacterium | reverse complement strand
GATATGCTCCTGATCGTGCCGGAACCCACCAATGAAACGGAGTACATTCGACAATTGGAGAGGGCCGGTTTCGTACTCCGGGTCCGCGAACCGGGCCATCGGATGCTGCGCACCCCCCAGCGCGACGCCCAACTGCATGTGGATGGACCGGAAAGCCCGGGGTCCGCCGGCTATCCGGAGCTGTGCAATCGGCTCCGGGGGCGACGAGCAGGACCGGTAACTCTATGCGGCGCACCAACCGAACTGGCCCAGCACGATGGTGTCCCAAGACGAATGGCAGAGCACGCGTCGAAACCGTGGCCCGTCATCGTCAGCCGTGGCCGCGTGGCGACCGCGCCACCGTGGCTCACTCCTCGTCGGCCGTAGTACCCGTTTCCATCTCCAGATCCGGATTCTCTTTGCGGGCCGGCCCGGGTTCCGCCAGCTGCTTACGTGCATGCAGGATGTCCCCGATGAACAGGTCGTAGACGAGGACGCCTATAACTCCACCGATCAGCGGGCCGATTATGGGCACCCAGAAATAGGCGCTGAAGGAACCGTCAACCGTGCCCGGAAGAGCTACGTCGCCCCAGCCGGCCATCCATGCGAAGAGCCGGGGACCGAAGTCACGAGCCGGGTTAATCGCGTAGCCGGCATTGGCTCCAAAGGACATGCCGATGGCGGCGACGGCAAAGCCGATCATCAGCGGACCCAAGTTGGCTTTCACTGCCGTGTTCCGCAGATCGATAATGGCCACGATGAAGAGGATCAGGAAGGCGGTGCCGACGATTTGGTCCGTCAGCGGCCCGATCAAGTCACCGTGGTAATACGCCGCCGGGAAGGTGGCAAAGATGGAGAAGGTCACGTTCCCGCCTGGATCGGTTCGGGCTACTTTGGAGGCTTCATTGAACGCGTCAATTGCCTGATGGTAAACGAGGTAGACCAACGCCGCACCTGCAAATGCTCCTACCACTTGGGCCGCCATGTAAGGGAGGACCTTCCGCCAGGCGAACTTTCGCCGCACGGCGAAGGCCAGAGTGACCGCGGGATTGAGGTGCGCACCGCTGACTCCGCCTGCCACATAGACGCCTAAGGCCACCGCGAGTGCCCAGCCCCACGTGATCAGCAGCCAGTCCCCCGAGGCATCGAAAATGGTTGTCGGCGTTGCCGTGCGGCCGCTGCCGGGCAAGGCTGCCACCGCCATGGCTACCGAGCCGTCGCCCAAGCAGATCAGCACAAAAGTGCCGAGGAATTCCGCTAAGACCTCGCCCCAGGTCCCGCCGGACCGTTTGAGTCCGCTGCCGTTGCGGATTGCGTTCCGCAGTGGAGAAATTTCACTCATAATTACCCCTTGAATCGTCGGCGACAGGGACACTGTACTTTGCGGGCAGCGACTGCACTGTTTCAGCGACTGCACTGTTCCAGAAACTGCACTGTTTCAGCTACTGCGGTGGGCCTGTGAGCCGTTTGAACACTCCCGGGTTGACTGGTCGATGGTCTACATGCTAGCAGCCGGCTTAGTACCTGACTATGGCTGTTTTCTGCCGAGTCATTCTGGCCGGGATCCGCGGCTAAACTAGAGCGGATGAGGGACATAATGCTAGACGGCACGGCGGACGACCTGGATCCCGGAGTGCTGTTCGACTTCAGCAGGCTGCGGCGCTCTCCCGATGTGGAAGCGCCGAACCTTTTCGCCTTCGATGCCACCGACAAACTCATCCTCACCGAGGCTGCCGGTACTCTTGCAGTGCTCGACGGCGGCCCGCAGGCAGTGCCCGACGGCCGCACAGGGGCAATATACGATGGCGGCACCGTCGCGGTGGTGGGGGATCGCTACGGCGGGCTGACCTTGCCCGTAGTGTCGGCGACGGGTTCCGGGGATGTGCGCGTGCATCAGGACCTGATGGCCGGAGAGCGGGCCCTGGACCGCAATGCGGCAGAACTTTCACTGTCCGGGAAGTTCCGCCGTTTCCCGTTGGGGATGGAACTCTTTGACGGAGCCGGCGTTGTCCTGTGGCAATTGCCCAGGAGCCTGGCCGAGCTCGCGGAAACCGCCGATCAGATTGCCCGCTACGCGCGCGCCGATGTCCGGGTCTTTGCCGGCGGCCGGATCAAGCATATGAGCATGGCCATGAACGCTGTTTTGCAGGACTCATTTGGCGAGGTGCAGGCTGGCCTGGCGCGGCAGAAATCGAGAGTGCTCACCGCAACCAGGCCCATTAGGCCGACTGAGGAGCCTGCTTTTCCGGCACGGCAATACCATCAGGAGCTCGGACTGTGGGTGTGCGCCTACGGTGCTACGTTTTCCGGCCCGCGGCTGGACATCGGGACGCGGTATCTGCTGGATTTCATCGACAGGATGAAACCGGACGCCGGGCATGCCGTGGACCTGGGCTGCGGCTCCGGCGTTATCTCAGCGGTGCTGGCCAACGCACGGCCGCAAATAGCCGTCACCGCGACCGATCAGTCTGCCGCCGCTGTTGCCTCGGCCGCGGCGACGGCCAAGGCAAACGGTCTTTCCGCGCGTATCTCCACCGTGCAGGACGATGCGATGGCAGGCTTTCCGACCGGCAGTGTCGAGCTGATTTTGCTGAATCCGCCCTTTCACCTCGGGGCAACCGTGCATGCCGGAGCGGCAGTGCGGCTCTTTGACGCCGCCGCCCGGGTGCTGGCGCCGGGAGGAGAACTGTGGACGGTTTACAACAATCACCTTCACTACCGCGCTCAGCTTGAAGAGCGGGTTGGACCGACAACGGTGCAGGGCCGGAACGCCAAGTTCACCGTGGCTCTGTCAATCCGAAGCTGAGCTGCAAACCCCGGTAGTGCGACCGTTTTAGTCCACGGACTCGAGGATTTCACCAAACGGAATCAGATCATCAACCACTGCCTGAATTTCATCATGCTTCAGAAGCTTGACCCGCACACCGTGGAGCTGCTCGGCTGCCGACTGTTGAAGGATCGGTTTGACGGTCTCGACGACAGCCGGCGGCTTCCCCTCAAGGTACTTCAGGTAACTGGCTGGGAGTATGTTCATGGCCACAGCTTAGACCAGACCCAACAGCTGTGCAGAGGTATCGCGCATCTGAATCTTGCGGACCTTTCCGGTCACGGTCATCGGGAACTCCGCCACGACCAGGACATAGCGGGGAATTTTGTTCCTGGCGAGTTTGCCGGCGCAAAAGTCCGCAAGAGCCGCGGCATCCAGTGGTGCAGCACCTTCTCGCAGCTGAAGCCAGGCGCACAGTTCCTCGCCGTACTTTGGGTC
>JBBSSN010000296.1:0-3284 GCA_038242035.1 Actinomycetales bacterium | reverse complement strand
GCCCCGGCCCGCTTTTGATCACGCTTTGCCGCCCGGATCGGAGCAGCAGAGTTGGAATCGCCAAAATGTTGCACAGGTACTCCTTTATTACTCTCTTAATTCCGGGCCACAATGATCCGGACAGGACGAGCGGCAGAACTAGTGGACGAGGGAGGACCTGATGGCAGCACGTGCATCCGACCGCGTCCGGAATACCGATTCCCGGGACCTGAAATTCCAGCAGCTGGCGGATGAGCTCCGGCGCGGGATCCTGGCCGGCAGCTGGTCGGTGGGCACCAAGTTGCCCACTGAGGCGCAGCTGGCGGAGGAGACCGGATTATCTTTGACCACTGTGCGCCGTGCCTTTGATGAACTCGTCCAGCAGGAGCTGGTGGTGCGGCGTCAAGGCGCGGGGAGCTTTGTGGCCGAGCGCCGGGACCCTCGGCGCCGCGCCCGGTACACCGTGGGAGTGTTGCTGCCGGACACACGGCTCTACTACCCGCGCGTGCTGCAGGGCATCGAATCGGCGCTGTCCGCGGCCGGGGTGGGACTGCAGCTGTCCACCTACAACTACGAAGCGGCGCGCGAGGACGGCTGCATCGAGTTCCTTATTGACGCTGGTGTGGACGGGCTGATCCTGGTACCCACCCTGATTGGTATCGAAGATCCGCATGCCCGGGTCGCACATCTAATGGGTTTGGACGTGCCTGTGGTGCTGCTGGAACGCAGCTTGATGGACCTTGGACCGGCGGACCGGACGGAGCACGTGTGCTCTGACCATCAGGGGGGAGCGTACGACGGCGTTGCGCACCTTCACCGGCTCGGTCACCACAGTGTGGCCTTGCTGACCCGCAGCTCCAACCCGACGGAAGCTGCCGTCGTCGCCGGTTACCTGCGCGCGGCCCAGGATCTGGCCTTTGCGCCTCTGCATATCAGCGCCACCAAATCCGAGTGGGAGAACGGCGCAGCCGCAGGCCTGCTAAAACAACTGCAGGCCACGGGGACCGCCGCGGCGCTGGTCTTTGGAGACCGCGAAGCCACGCTGCTGGAATCCGCAGCACGCCGGGCGGGGCTGCGGGTGCCGGAGGACCTGGCCCTCGTTTCCTACGACGATGAACTTGCCGACCTGGCCGAGGTTCCCCTGACGGCTATCGCGCCGCCGAAACACCGCGTGGGCCGGCTGGCTGTCGAGGTGCTGCTTCGCAGGCTGACCGAGGGTGCGGAATGCCCTCTGCACCAGATCCGGCTGCGCCCACGAATTGTCATCAGGGAATCCTGCGGGGCGCGTCTAGCGGCCGTGGGCACCCGTGCCGAGCTGGCGATAACAGAAGGAACATCATGCGCATAGGAATTATTGGGGCCGGAGCCGTGGCCTCATTTCACGCAGTGGCAGCTGCCCGGATAGCCGGAATGGAGCTGACAGCCGTCTGCGATCTGCTTCCCGGAACCGCATCCGCCGTAGCGGATTCGTATGGGGCAGCCATCTACACCGATTACCGCGCCCTGCTGCACAGTGCTCTGGTGGATGCGGTGATAGTGAATACCCCGCATGGCCTGCATAAGGACATGGTGCTGGCCGCTGCGGAGGCTGGTGTGGACGTTCTGGTGGAAAAGCCGATGGCCACTACCTTGGCGGACTGCGACGAAATGGCGGCAGTCTGCACTGCTGCCGGAGTGAAGCTGGTGGTGGGGCAGATTCAGCATTTCCTGCCGGAAAAAATTGCGGTGGAACTGGCGCTCGCAACCGGGGAATTGGGTGCAGTGCAGATGATTCATGACTTCCGCAGTACCGATTACCGGCCCGGACGCCGCTCCGCGTGGTTTTTTGACAGCGCGATGTCCGGGGGCGGGGCATTCATTAACATCGGCGGTCACTGCTTGGACCGTTCCCTGTGGTTCGGCGGAGCACCTGTGGCATCCGTCCGGGCCACGACTGTGAACCGATTCGGCGCTCCGGTGGAAACGGACGGAACCATGGAGCTGAGTCTGACCAACAAGGTGGCGGTGTCCATTTCGATAGTGTCGGACATGCCGCGGAACGTCGATGAGTTGACGGTGGTGTGCGAACGCGGCGTGATCACGGCGGACCCGCGCAGGGGCACGTATCTGCGCCGGGATGGGCAGACTACGGTGCTGCATGAATCCGGCCCGGGGGATATTCAGACAGGGTTTACGCTGCAACTGCAGGACTTTGTCACAGTGGTGGCAGGCGGGACGCCTGCTGTCAGCCTGGCCCATGCCCGGCACATTGTGGAAGTGGTGCTGGCCGCTTACGAATCGGCGGCGGACGGCGACGCCGTGGCACTGGCCGGCGGGCCCGCAATCATGCCGCCCGCAGCCTCGGCGCTGACTGCCTAAGCCTCGATCCACCGATGAAAGTTCCTGAGCGACCGGTGCCGGTGATGCGGTTGGCCCAGGACGCGGGCTGGCGGACGGAGTGGTGCGGGCGCGGAATCTTGGCTCCGACGGCCATCCACAGCACGACGACGGCTCGTACCGACGGCTCGCCTATTCCACTGCCACCGTGCCGGTTCTTAAGCCAGGACTCGACGGTGGGCTGCTGCGGGGTAACGATATTTACCTCAAGGCGGGCAACTGGACCAGCAGGCACCGCGGCCTGCGCGGAGGCGTGGGGCGGTACGACGGCGGCGCCAGCACCTTCGCCTCGATGCCGGCGGGCGGGACGTGGTGGTGAATTATGCCACCACAGTGTTGGACGACGACGCCGACCGGCAGCGGTCCGGTTCCCGGATGGAGGGCGTCCGCATGGAAGTGCGGATAGCCAGGCTTACGGGTGTTATCGGGTGCTAACCCGTGGTTTCCGGCTATGCCATTTCCTCGGACCTGCCAGTGCACGGGCAATGCATGGCCGGCTCCGGCACCGCGTCAGGGGAGTACAGCGCGCTGCTGGCGTGGCAACGGGAGACGTCGTGGCCCGCCGGTGCGCTGAACCAAGGCGTCTTCCGCTGGCGCTGAGCCTATCGATGCCAGCTGAACCGAGTGGGTAATGGGCGTCGTGTAGAGAGCAGTCCAATATCCATTGCCCACTCGAACTATTTCAGGGATTCAGCTGTAGCTCCACGGTTTGACCAGCCAGGCCCGCCGTGGGAATGACCAGTGTGAGCGAGCCGTTGGAGGTGCGGGTCAGCGTCACCTCAGCCGCGGACTTGACCCGCCGGAACCGAGTGCCGCTGATGGTGAGGGTGATGTGTTCCGCGGCCTGGGTGGGATCCGAAACGGCCATCTTGAGCACGCCTGGGGTCTCCCAGCTCAGCACCGAGGCCGGGCCGCCGGCCGTTATGTTC
>JBBSSN010000295.1:0-3302 GCA_038242035.1 Actinomycetales bacterium | reverse complement strand
GTTTCGGTTGCGTCGAGCAGGCCGAGACTGAATCGTGCGATGGCGGCGCGGTCAGCGACCAGTTGGTGCAGGGCCGGGGTCGGCTCGGTGCGGAGGTGTTCGAAGGGCAGTGTGGATAGACCGGTGAACAGCATCAGGTGTAGTGCGTGGGCGCGCCGGACGACGTCGAGTGGGAGCTTGCTGCCTTCTGCGCGGAGACCCTCAACGTAGGACGGCAGGATTGCCTCTTCGACGGCCTGAAGTGTGGACGCCCGCTGCCGGCCGATCTGGATGTCCCCGACGAGAAGTTGGCCCAGGTCGAAACCAATCGGGCCTTCGCTGAAGAAGTTATAGTCGATGAGCGCAAAACCATCGTCGTCGGCGGTGACGAGCAGGTTATTCGGGCAGGCGTCGCCATGGATGGTACCCAGCGGCAGGGCGGCGAGCTCGTCGACCAGGTCGTGGGCGCGCTCGGCTTGCTCCTGCAGACGGGTCCGCAGGGAGTCGTCGAAGGCCCTGGCCACCAACCGGTTATGCCAGACGCCGGAGTCGCGCACCAAGGGGATCACCTGGTGCGTGAGTCGTCCATGCAGGTAGTCGCGTACGGTCCACTCAAACTCGCCCACCTTTGCGCGCTCCCGCACCCTTGGGCTAGCTGCGAGCCGGCCCAGCAGATAGGCCGCCTTCGAGAACCGGGCCACGTCCCACTCGGCCGATACCGTCGTGATCGCTTCCAGCCAGACGCTGGCTGACTTCTCGTCCAGGTCGAACACCCCCACAGCACGCGGCATCCGAAGCCCGTGCGGCAGCCGTTGGCCGAGGTCAGACCGGTAGGCCAGCGGCTCTACTCTCCACGGAACGCCAGCTTCGGCCATCACCGCAAGCTCCGCAGGGACCTCCGCGAACATTGGTGAACGGGCCCACGACTGCACGTGTTTGACGAAGAAGCAGAAAGACTTTGGCTCGTCCCCGACCAGTGCCTGCCCACGGACCCAGTAACGACCGGCCGTCGTGATCGTTGGTAAATCATAGGCGACCTGTTCTACGTCGGAGCTCGCCACCGTCACCCGGCCCGGAGGCTCCTTCAGAAGCGCAGCAACGAGCTCCGTCAGCGTCTCGTCACTGACGTTCGCGGTCCCGAGTAGTTCACGGTGATGCATGGTGGACCCCTGTCGCTAGGAAAGTTGGTTTCCTATCCTTAGATGGTAAAGTAGCTTTATGAACTACGTCAAGGCCGAGTTTCCCGTCGACCAGATACACGCACCGATGCTCATGGGCTTGCTCTTTCGGCAGGTGCACGCGATCTTCGCCACCGAGGACTGGAATGACCTGCGACAGTCCCACTTTCGGGTGATCTCTGCAGTGCCGGAGCATGGGGTGACGATCACCGAACTGGGCGAACGCGTCGGGATGACCAAGCAGGGCTGCGGGCAGTTCGTCACCCACCTCGCCAAGACCGGGCATCTGACGTCCGCCCGGGATCCCTCGGACCGCAGGGTGCGCCTGGTTCGTCGCACGCCGCTCGGCCAGCAGGTAATCGACGCCGTTCTCGCGCGGAACCTCCGCATCGAACAGGACTGGGCGGAGCGCGTCGGCCAGGAACGATACCGCACCTTCCGCGGGGTCCTCGAGGAGCTCGCGCTGGGACCGCTCCCGGATTGAACGAGCCTGCCCGTTGCGGGAACTAGGCGTTCCGCGGCGCGAACATGATGACGGCCACGCCGACCAGGCAAACGGACGCGCCGAGCATATCCCAGCGGTCGGGACGGAAACCGTCCAGAAGCACCGCCCACAACAGCGACCCGGCGACGAAGACTCCCCCGTAGGCAGCGAGGATCCGGCCGAAATTTGCATCCGGCTGGAGTGTGGCGACGAAGCCGTAAATTCCCAGTGCCACAATGCCAAGGCCGGCCCACCACCAGGCTTTGCCTTCCCGGACGGCCTGCCAGATCAGCCATGCTCCCCCGATCTCGGCGACCGCAGCAAGCACGAACAGGACTACGGATCGAAAAATTGTCACTCATCCAGTGTCCCCTGCATTACCGGGCCATCCCGTACCGACCCAGCACCGAATGGTAGGTAAACTGGCTCCGGACATCGCCGGAGCACACGGGGGCCGGTACGGAGCCGTTCAAGGATCCGCGTATTGCGACATCCGTGTCCGCTTCCCGTCTAGTAGTTCAAGCACGTCCAGAGCCGAAGGAGAGCACATGACCGCCGTTTCCGCGCCGTTCCGCTGGCTGCGCTCCGCGGCTATTGGCGTGACCATCCTGGCGCTTGCGGCGGGTGCACATACCTTGGCCGGTGGCGTGCTGCCGGCGCCGATCCTCATGCTCGCGTTGACGGCGCTAACCGGGGTGGTGTCTGTTGCGGTGACCAGTATCCGCGTTCCGCTGGCCCTGATGCTGGCCTTGCTCGGAGCCAGCCAACTCCTGCTGCACAATGCCTTCGACCTGCTGTCCAACCCCATGGTTTCCACGGCCCCGCTGGTGGATCCGGCCATGGCGCATCACCTCATGGGTGTGCCTACCGCGCTGGCGCCCCAAGCAACCGCGATGGCGCAAATGTCCATGCAGCCAGGACATCCTTTGGCTGCCCTGGCCATGATGCTGGCGCACGTCGGTGCTATCTTGGCCGCCGCCGTCGTGCTGGCCAAGGGTGAGGAAGCCCTGTGGCTGCTCGCCGACTGGCTCCGCCCGCTGGCGCGGCTGGCCGCGCAGGCCAATGTCGCCGTCGCGCCTTTCCCGTCTCTTACCGCGGCCAATGGTCCAATTCGTCCACAGCCGTGGCGCAATTTGCGGGCTGACAGCAGGCGTGGGCCGCCGGCTGTGGCACAGACGTTCGGTTAGCACCCTTCCGGCCGATCCGGTGGGGTGTCCACACCCTCACCGCTCTCCAGCACGCCGCCTTGGCCTGCCGTACCGACAAGGATTTCCAATGAACCTGCACACCAAAACACCAGCCATGACAACACGACCCGTTCGGGCAAAACTGCGCGCCGCGCGCTCAAGGCGACGCTTATTGCAGGGGCCACCGTCTCCCTGATGACGGCCGGGCTGTCCGCGGCCTCGGCGCACGTGGAGATCTCCCCGGACAGCACCGCTGCGGGTTCCTACTCGCTGCTGACGTTTAGCGTGGGGCACGGCTGCAACGGCTCCCCCACCACCAAGATGACCATCGACCTGCCGAAGGAACTCAGCGACGCCACGCCTACGGTGAACCCCAACTGGACCATCAGCAAAACGACGGAAAAACTCGCAACACCACAGAAACTGGCGAACGGCAGCTCGGTTACGGAGCGAACCAGCCAGATCATTTACACT
>JBBSSN010000294.1:0-3304 GCA_038242035.1 Actinomycetales bacterium | reverse complement strand
TCCCGCTGCGGCTGACACCCAGAACAGCAGCGGGAGGTAAACGAGCAGATTCGCCACACCGGCCAGCGCCAGGTAGCGGGCGTCCCCGGCGCCGATCAGCACTCCGTCCAGCACAAAGACCAGCCCGGCCAGCGGCTGACCGAGAGCGAGGACCAAGAGAGCCGCCGCAAGAGCCGCATGCACCTGGCGGTCCGGGGTAAACAACCAGCCGGCCCATGGGCCCAAGGCAAGCAGGAGCAGCCCGGTCCCCGCACCGAACACCATCCCCCAGCGCACCATGGTGCCGGTCAGCGCCTTGACTCGGAGCACGTTTTCCGCGCCGAGCTCCTTACCAACCAATGCCTGCGCCGCGATCGCCAGCGCGTCCAGCGCGAATGCCAAAAAGGTGAAGATCGTCATGGCCAGCTGGTGGGCCGCCAGATTCACCGCCCCCTGCGCCGTGGCCACCAGTACGGTGGCCAGGATGGCAATCCGCAGGCTGAGCGTGCGCAGCATCAGCCAGCTTCCCACCCGCGATACTGCCCGGATTCCGGCCCAATCGGGAGCCAGCCCTACCCCGTGACGCCGGGCAGCCCGGGCCACGATAACAAGGTAGACCGCCGCCATGCCCCACTGCGCGATACTGGTCCCCAGTGCCGAGCCGGCCACGGAGAGACCGAGCCCGAAAACCAGCAGCACGTTCAAGGCGATGTTGACCATAAAACCCACGCCCGCCACCAGCAACGGCGTCCTGGTGTCCTGCAGGCCCCGCAGCACGCCCGTCGCGGCCAAGACCAGCAGCATTGCAGGCAGCCCCGGCATGGAAAACCGCAGATACTCGATCCCGAACCCGAGGACCGGGCCACTGGCTCCGAAAGACCCCAGCGCCGGTGCGGCGAGGGCGTACCCGGCAATGGCGAGGCCGATGCCCAGCAACACCGCCAGCCAGAGTCCGTCCCGCCCAACGGCAAGCGCGTCAGCGAGCCGTCCGGCGCCGAGCAAGCGGGCAACGGCCGGCGTCGTCGAATACGCCAGGAACACCAACAGCCCGACCGCCGTCTGCAGCAGGGTGGCCGCGAGTCCGACGCCGGCGAGCTGGTCCACGCCAAGGTGCCCGACAATCGCCGAATCGGCTAACAAAAACAGCGGTTCCGCAATCAGCGCACCGAAGGCAGGGACCGCCAGCTGCAGAATTTGTCGGCTGATCGTCGTTTGGGGCACCGGACAATGCTAGCCGTCAGGGTGCGGATTCCTGCACCACGAGGCCGGCGATGCCATGTCCCGACGCTAGAAGGAACCCGTACCGGCGGAGTCAACGGCCATATTGGAGAATCGGGAATAGTGGCCCTGGAATCCGACAACTATTGTCTTGGTCGGACCGTTACGGTGCTTAGCCACGATGACGTCCGCTTCCCCGGCCCGGGGGGATTCCTTGTCGTAGATGTCCTCGCGGTGAAGCAGGATCACCATGTCTGCATCCTGTTCAATTGAGCCCGACTCGCGAAGATCAGAAATCATCGGCTTCTTGTCCGTCCGTTGCTCCGAACCGCGGTTCAGTTGCGAGAGTGCGATGACAGGGACCTGAAGCTCCTTGGCGAGAAGCTTCAGCGCGCGGGAGAATTCGGAGACCTCCTGCTGGCGGGATTCAACCTTCTTTCCCGACGACATCAGCTGCAGGTAATCCAGAATCACCAGTTTCAAACCGTGCTGCTGCTTGAGCCGGCGGCATTTCGCCCGGATCTCCATCAAGGACATGTTCGGGCTGTCGTCGATGAAAAGCGGTGCATCGTTCATCCTGCCCATTGTGGTGGCGATCTTTGACCACTGATCGTCCTTGATGGTTCCCTTGCGCAGGTCCTGCAGGCTGATCGTGGCCTCGGCGGAGAGCAGGCGCATGGCGAGCTCATTGCGGCCCATTTCCAGCGAGAAGACCACCGTCGGCAAATTGTGCTTAATCGCAGCCGAACGCGCCCAGTCCAAGGCGAAGGTGGATTTACCGACCGCCGGCCTGGCCGCGATGACTATCATCTGCCCGGGGTGCAGCCCATTGGTGAGTTCGTCCAGTTCGTAGAATCCGGTAGGCACGCCGGTCATGCCTTCACCGCGGTGCCCGGAAGCCTCAATTTCATCCACGGTGGATTCCATTACGTCCTTGAGTGCGACGTAGTCTTCTGCCGTCCGGCGCTCGGCGACGGCGTACACCTCGGCCTGCGCGGCATTGACGATGTCCTCGACTTCGCCGTCGTTGGCATAACCAAGCTGGACGATCTTGGTTCCGGCCGTAACCAGGCGGCGGAGCACCGCTCGCTCGCCGACAATTTCCGCGTAGAAACCCGCGTTGGCAGCGGTGGGGACGGACTGGATGAGCTGATGCAGATAAGCAGGGCCGCCTATCCTGCCGATTTCCCCGCGTTTGGTCAGTTCATCGGCGACGGTGACGGCGTCCGCGGGTTCGCCGCGGCCGTACAGGTCAAGAATGGCCTCGTAAATGCTTTCATGCGAGGGACGATAGAAATCATTGCCGCGCAGCACTTCGACCACGTCTGCGATGGCGTCCTTGGACAGCATCATGCCGCCCAAAACACTCTGCTCGGCCACGAGGTCCTGCGGCGGCGTCCGGGCGAAGTCCGGTTCGCGCAGGGTTCCCACCGAGTCCGTATTCGTTGCTGACATCGGTCATGCCCCTTTCGTGCCGCGCTGGTCTTTGGACCGTCAACCGGCACGCTGCCGACCTGTTCCGCGGATACCTCTTCCTACCATTGGGCACCGACACGGTGACGCACGTGAAGGGGATCCTCAGCCACGGTAGACCCTCGTTGCACGGGCACCAACCTGACCGCACACCGGCCCTGTGGATAACTTGTGCATAGTGCGGCGTGTCTTGTGCACAGGCTGGGGAGAACCTTGTGGATATCAAAAAAATTCTGTGGCTAATATGACGTTGACCTGCGGAAACGCTTCCCACACCCTGTGGAGGAAAAGAAGTTTTTCGCGAACCTTCATCCACAGATTGCATGTTGACAAGGCTCAAATGGGTCGTTACGGGGGCAGCCTACGGCAGCATAATATGCCCGAAACGTAACGTTTCCGGGCGGAGGGCGTCGTGCTGCTGTTGGGCCTCCATGTCCGGCGAGGCATATTTACGAACGGGCAGGTCCGGTTCGGCGTCAGCCCGGGCGCCGGACGCCTACGGGACCATTTCAGCCGTACTGGCCCGTCCCTGCCGAAGGTGGCATATGCTCAGGGCATGGACTGGTTCTTCGTAGTGCTCATCGCCGTGGTCGGAATTGTCGTTTTGATTTGGGCCGCCCGCGCGGGCCGCACG
>JBBSSN010000293.1:0-3326 GCA_038242035.1 Actinomycetales bacterium | reverse complement strand
CCCCTTTCACCGTGATGTCCTGCGACAACATCCAAGGCAACGGGGACGTGGCCCAGAAGATGTTCACCGCGTTTGCCACCCTCAAGGACCCGGAACTCGGTGCCTGGCTGCAGGCGACGGTACCGTTCCCGAATTCCATGGTGGACCGCATTACGCCCGTCACTACGGAGGCGGACAGGGAATCGATCGCTGCGGAATTCGGCATCGAGGACCAGTGGCCGGTGGTCTGCGAGCCCTTTGAGCAGTGGGTCCTGGAGGATCATTTCAGTCTTGGCCGGCCCCCCTATGAAGACGCAGGGGTGCAGCTGGTTGAGGATGTGGAACCGTACGAACTGATGAAGCTCCGGCTGCTTAACGCCAGCCATCAGGGCTTGTGCTATTTCGGCTATCTGGCCGGGTACCGCTACGCCCATGAGGTGGCCCAGGATCCGCTTTTTGCCCGGTTCCTGCTCGATTACATGGACAAAGAGGGCACGCCGACGCTCGCGGACCTGCCGGGCGTGGACCTGCCGCTCTACAAGCGCACGCTGATCGAGCGCTTCTCCAACGAGTACGTCAGGGACACGCTGGCACGGCTGTGTGCGGAGAGCTCGGACCGGATCCCGAAGTGGCTGCTGCCCGTCGTCCGGATTAATCTGGCGAACGACGGCGACATCTTCCGTTCAGCGGGCATCGTCGCCTCATGGGCGCGGTACGCCGAGGGCACCGACGAAAGCGGCGAGGCGATCGACGTCGTCGATCGCCTCAAGGAGCCGCTGATGGCGGCGGCTGCACGGCAGCGCGAAGACAAGCTGGCTTTTCTGGCCAACCGCGAGGTCTTCGGCGACCTGATTGACAGCGAGCGCTTCGTGAGCGCCTACCTGCAGACGCTGGACACCCTGCACACCGCCGGTGCCCGTGCGGCCGTGGAGCAACTCGTCCGATAAGCGGGGCCTTGGCGCCGGATGAGCCAGCCACGCGCCCCGCACTGGTAAAAGGCCCGCGCCCGTAAAAAGACCGGCACCATTAAAAGACCGGCGCACCTACTGGAGCAGGTGCGCCGGTCTTTTACCGGTGCGAACGTGGCTTGCGGATCCGATCGCAGGCACCACACCGCCACTTCCGGCACCCTAACCGCCGTAAACGGCCCGCCGCGCCTGAATGTAGCGGCCGCGCACCTCGGCGCCCCAGCCGCCGTCGGGCTCAAAGGACGCCTCGATCCTCCGCTCCCACCCCGGCAGCTCGCCGGTGGCCGCCCAGGCCGCTTGACGGGCCGCTCCCAGCGCCACATACTCATTGGCCACCGGTACCTCGACCGGCAGCCCGAAGACGGATGCCGCTGCCTGCCGCAGCGACCTGGATTTGGCCCCGCCGCCAATCAGCAGCACGCGCTCCGCGGGCACGCCGTGCTCTTTCATCCGGTCAATCGCGTCGGCCAGCGAATTCAGCACGCCCAACACCGAGGCACGTGCCACGTTCTCCGCCGTCATATTGGCGCGGCTCAGTCCCAGCAGGCTGCCGTGTGCATCCGGCAGATTCGGTGTGCGCTCACCATCAAGGTACGGCAGCAGGAGCAGCCCCTGGGCGGCCGGGTCCGCGGTCAACGCCAATGCATCCAACGCGGGCAGGTCAATCTGCAGCATTTGGGCGGTCGCAGCCATCACCCGCGCGGAATTCAACATGGCCAGCAACGGCAGGTGGTTGCCCGTGGCATCCGCGAACCCCGCGATCTGCCCGCTCGGATCGCGGGTGGGCACCGACGATGTGCTGAAGACCGTCCCCGACGTTCCGATCGAAACCACAATCTCACCCGGCTGTAGGCCAAGGCCGAGCGCTGCACTGGCGTTATCGCCGGCACCGGCGCCCAGCACGGCGTTCTCCAGGCCCCAGGCCGGGAGCACAGCGCCCGCCTGAGCAGAGGGACCGAGCACCGCCGGCAACCCCGGGACCCGGCCGAAGTAGCGCTGCAGAAGCTCCGGCCGGTAGCTGTCCGTGACGGGACTGAAGTAGCCCGTACCCGAGGCATCACTGCGGTCCGTTGCGAAACGGCCGGTCAGCGCAAAGTTCAGCCAGTCATGCGGCAGCACCACCTGCTGAATCCGGGCAGCGGCCGCGGGCCTGCAGCGCGCCAGCCAGGCGAGTTTGGTCAGCGTAAAGGAGGCCACCGGCACCACGTTGACGGCGTCCACCCAGGCATCGGCGCCGAGGTCGTCCCGCATACTCTGCGCGTCATCCGCGCTGCGGATATCGTTCCACAGCAGCGCGTCAAAAACCGGCTCGTTCCGGGTATCGAGGGCGACCATACCGTGCTGCTGGGCGGCTACCGAGACTGCCGCTACCTCGGCGCCCAGAGCCGGGATGCCGGCGCCGTTCCACGCCTGGTGCAGCGCTGACGTCCAGATATGCGGATCGATGGCGGTGCCGTCCGGGTGCGCGGCGCTCGAGGCAGCGACGACTCGCCCGGTTTCTGCGTCCACGGCGAGCACCTTGCAGGACTGCGTTGAGGAGTCAACGCCCACAACGCACGTCACAGTGCCGGCGCCCCTTGCCCGGCCGGCTCCGTCCCGGCCAGCTTGGCCCGGAGGAGTGCGGCGGCCAGGGACTCGTCCGCGATTAAGGTGCTGACAATTCCCGCGGCAGCGGCGGCGCGGACTGCGGGGCTGCGTTCGGCTCCATGCCCGACGGCGACGACAGTGGGAGTGCGCTTGAGCTGGCTCAGGCTGACCGCAAGAATCCGGCTGTTCAGTTCCGTGACCACGGCCGAACCGGCCGTGTCGATGAGGCGTCCGGAGCATTCCGCGACCGCGCCGGCCACAACGCCCTGCTGACGCACGGCGTTGTCCACCCGATCCCAAACGGTGGAGAGATTGGGTGCCCAGGCGCCGATGGCAATGACGGCAAAATCCAGCGCGTCGGCCTTCCGCAGCGCCTCCGAGATCTCCGGCTGCTGCTTCAACCCCGCGGCGGTGGCGGCACTGTCCACCACCAGCGGTGCCCACAGCGGCCAGGTCCGGCCGTTCGAGGCGTGCCCCAGGCGCTGGATCAGATCCAGCGGGTTTCCGCCGCCGCCCCCCGGGAGCGCGCCGGCGAGCTGGACGACGTCGCATTTGGGCAGTTCGGTGACGTAGCGTGCGGCCAGATCCAGGGTGCGGGACCAGGAAATGCCCAGCGTCATCCCTGCCCGGACGCTGTCCATCAATTCCTTGGCCACCGCCCGCGCCAGGATATCGCGCTGCTGCGCGTCATCACCGGAGGTTTTAATGACGATGACTTTTCGGATGCCGAGCCACGCGGCCAGCTGATGCAGCACCTTAGGCGGCATGGAGCCGGGCGTGCGGACCTCGATG
>JBBSSN010000292.1:0-3372 GCA_038242035.1 Actinomycetales bacterium | reverse complement strand
TCAGGCGCGATAGCGCCCGGAGCGCAACTGGCGGAGGCCGAGCTGGCCAAGGAACTTGGTGTGAGCCGCGGTCCGCTGCGCGAAGCCATGCAGCGGCTGAACCAGGAAGGCCTGCTGATCAGCATCCGGAACCGCGGGTTGTTCGTCATCACAATGACGGACGACGAGATCAGGGACATGTACGTGGCCCGGACTGCCGTCGAACGCGCGGCTACGGAAGTTATCCTGCAGCAAAATCACCGGCTGGTCGGTGCCGGCCTGCTGGACATTGTCGCGGGCATGAAAGATGCTGCCGCGGCGAAAGATCTGGACGCGCTTTCCGAGGCGGATATGGAGTTCCATGCGACGTTGGTCGGCGCCGCCGGCAGCCCCCGTCTGCAGCGGATGCATAACACCTTGCTGACCGAGACCAGGATGTGCCTGACGGCTCTTGCGCACAGGTACCCGGATCCCCAGGCCCGCGTCGCCGAGCACTACGCCATTGCAGAGGCCATCGAATCCGGGAACGAGGATCTGGTGGTCGGCCTTCTGCACAGCCATATGGAGGACGCGCTCAGCCGGCTGACCGGACCGACGGCGTCCCGTTGAATCTCAGACGCGCCGGATGGGGCCATTGGCGAAAAGCCCCATCCGGAACACCTCAGCTGCTGGTTTGCTTTTCTTTGCGCAGGAACGCACGGAAGGCGGCGCTGGATGTGCCGGGGATGCGCTCACCGCGCAGCGTGCTCTGCGCAGACTCGGGCATACAGAGGATGGCGACCAGTCCGACCACTCCGGCGGCCGCCAGGTACCACCCGGGCACCAGTATTGACCCGGTTTCCACGATCAGCCATTCGTTGATGCTGGCCGCGGTACCGCCGAAGATGGCCGTCGAGACGTTGTAACCGATGGCGAATCCGGAGTACCTGACCTTGGTCGGGAACAGCGCCGGCAGCGTAGAGGAGACGGAGCCGATCATAATGACCAGCAAAAAGCCCAGAATCGCCAGCCCCAGCAGCTGCAGGAGGAGATTGCGGGAACCGAGCATGGCGAAGGCGGGCACCGACAGCAGGATGAAGCCGACGGCGGCGCCGAGCAGCAGCGGCTTGCGGCCCACTCGATCGGAGAGGGCCCCGATTGGATTGATGATGCACATCATCAGGACCATGATGACGACGAGCATCATGGTGCTGGTCGCGGTATCGTGGCCCAGATTCTTGCTCAGGTACGAAGGCATATACGCCAAAATCAGGTAGTAGGCCACGTTGAGCAGCACAACGAACCCGGTCAGGATCAGTATCTGGCGCCAGTTGTATCGGAACAGATCCAGGAAGGGCCGCTTGGCGATTTCATCGTTTTGAGCGGCCTCGGTAAAGACCCGCGGTTCCTTCAGCCGCGTTCTGATCCACAGGGCTGTCAAACCGAGCGGAAGGGTCAGCAGGAACGGCAGCCGCCACCAGCCGGCCAGCATGCCCGCGTCACCGACCACCACGATCATCACGGTGCACAGGGTGGCTCCGGCGACGGTGCCGGCGAGCGTGCCGAATTCAAGGAATGCACCGTAAAAGCCGCGTCGTTTGTCCGGGGCGTGTTCGGCCATGAAAACCGCGGCACCGCCATACTCTCCACCGGTGGAAAATCCCTGCACCAGCCGGCACAGCAGCAGCAAAACCGGGGAGACATAGCCCACCTGATCGAAGGTCGGCAGGATTCCGATGGCCGCGGTGGCCAGCGTCATCATGGTGATGGTAAAGACCAGCACCTTCTGCCGGCCGATCTTGTCTCCCATCGGGCCCAGAATGATGCCGCCGAGCGGGCGGACGAAGAAGGAAATGGCAAGAATGGCGAAGACCGCGAAGAGGCCAAGCCCGTTTTGGCCCTGTTCGCCGAAGAATATCCGCACCATGTACACGGCCAAATATCCATACACCGCGTAGTCAAACCATTCGACGGCGTTGCCCAAGGCGGAGCCGGCGATTGCCTTTCGCAATTCTTTTCGCTCCTCGGGCGGCATGTCCTTTCCATCGGTCAGATCTGCCCGCGCGCCCTCGGGATCCAGTACCGGTATCCGGCCGTACGTTGAGTCAGTCATCAGTTTCTCCTTCTCGGTAACGAGGTGACGCCTTTGTCTTTGAGGAAGCTGTCTTTGAGGAAGCTGTCTTTGAGGCAAGTTCTCTTCAGGAAAATCCATGCCGGAGAATCATTAGCGCATAGGCGCGGGCAGCAACGGCGAGGTCGGCAATGCGCACGGACTCATTTATCTGGTGGGCCTGATCATTGAGACCGCCAGGGCCCAGCACAATGGTCGGCACCCCCAGATCGCGGGCAATGAAGCCGCCATCGCAGGCGGCGCTCCAACCACCGACCACCGGATCAGGATTCGATTCGTCCGGTTCCGCGCCGGCGCAGCCCTCGCGCACCGCTGCTACTGCGCCGCGGACCAGGGCGTGATCGACGGGTGTACGGAACCCGGGCATTTCCATGGATATTCCGCCGCGGACGCTGATGCCGTCCCCGGTAAGGCCGGACCCTTCGATCCGCTCCATCAGCTGGGTCAGGATCATGCCTGCATCCTCATCCGGCATCAGCCGCCGGTCGATGGAAAGGGCACATTCAGCGGCGACCATGGACGTGCCGGTGCCGCCGTGAATCAGACCGGTGTTCCAGCTGCCGGCCCCCAGCAATGGGTCCTGTGTCCGTTGGAGCTGCTCCTGGTCCGCGCGGATCAGGAGCAGAATGCCGGCGGCGGCATCGATCGCGTTCCGCCCGTCGGCAGGCCTGCCGGAGTGGGCAGACCGGCCGGTGACCGTGAGCTCCAGGTAACTGTCCCCGCGGCAGCCGATGACCACCGTCAGATCGGTTGGTTCTGCAACTACGCAGGCGCCATAGGTTCCGGCCGACGCGGACGCCGTGAACGCCCGGATCCCCAGGCCCAGATCCTCCTCATCCACCGTGCAGGCCAGCGCCACATCTCCGGGCAGCTGCACGTGCGCGTCCTTGAGCGCTTTCAAGGCAATGACGACGGCGGCGAGTCCGCCTTTCATATCCGTGGAACCGCGGCCGTACAGCCGGCCGGCGCGGACGATCGGTTCAAAGGGCGGATGCTCCCAGCAGGCACCGGCGGGCACCACATCGGAATGGCCAAGGAACAAAAAACCCGGCGAATTTCCGCCCGGCAGCACGGCCGTGAAATTCGGCCGCCCCGGGGCCACGGCTGCCGTGCTGGTTTCCAGCCCCGCATCCCGGCAGGACGCCTGAAGTACCGCGACGGTTCCCTCCTCGGTCCCGCCCGGATTTTCGCCTCCTGCTGCCACGAGCCGGGACGTGAGATCAACAAGCTCCGGTGTGGAAATCAGGTTCAGCACCCGGTCCTGAAGACTTTTACTCACGCGC
>JBBSSN010000291.1:0-3373 GCA_038242035.1 Actinomycetales bacterium | reverse complement strand
GTGATCAATCGTCCCAGCCACGAGGCATCGGCCTTGCCGAGGGCCTTGACGGCTGCTTCGTAGTGTCGCCGGTTTGCATTTACGCTACCGAAGACCACTTGGTTGCCAAGAACTGCCCGGCGGTTCATGGCACCGACGTCGACGGAGGTCGTCTTTCCCGTGCTGGAAACGCCCGTCAAACACGCTATCGCGTCGGTGGCCCCGCATGTCATCACCTCGATCACTACCGACGCCACTCCCGTGCATTCGAGCAGTACGTCGGCCTTGACACCTGAGTCTGTGAGCGTATCCGTATGATAAATGGCGCCCAGATCGCGGACCAGACCCGGCTTGGGTCCGTCGGTCACGCGGTCGAAAACATGGACTTCCAGGCCGCGCTGGACACCCAGCAGCGCAGCCAGCAACCCGACGGGACCGGCGCCCGTCACGACGGCAACCTGTGGATCGAAGAATGCCCGGGCACCGATCCGGTCAATCTGTTCCCATGCTTTGGCCACGATCGTGGTCGGTTCCAGCAGCACTCCTACATCCGCCAGGGAGTTATCCAGCCTGACCAGGGCCTCGGGATCCGCGCGCCACTGCTCACGGGCAAAACCGTGCAGCCCTTTAATTCCGTGCTCGGTGTATCTGTCATTGCGGCACATATCCCACTCCCCTGCCGCGCAGGCTTTGCACGGCACCGGGTCAGGCCTGCGGACTATGCCGACCACCAGGTCCCCGGCAGACAGGTCTGAACCGTTCGGCGCCTGGAGGACGCGGCCGATGTTTTCATGGCCCAGCACCAGAAATGACGAGCCCTCGGGAGCCTCGCCGTACTGTGCGTCGATGATTTCCACATCTGTGCCGCACAATCCTACGCCCAGCCCCTCCACCAGCACTGATCCTTCTTCGGCGGCTGGGGCGGCTATGTCGCGAAGCTCGAGTGAATCTTTCTTTCCCGGGACAACAGTCAGTGCCTGCACGGTGATTCTCCTTCTTGGGGTCTTGCGGGATATTGCCGGATGCGTCCGGTGTTATCTTCAGCATACTTACCAGCCCTGACAGGTCCCCAGCCGTCGCCGCCTGCTCCCAGCGGGCGCTTTGGATCTAGCCGGCCGCCAGTTCTTCGGTGATGGCCGCGGCGCGCGCAGCGGCGGCCTGGGTCCCCGCTGTGATAATGCCCGCCAGCCCCTGCGCCTCGAACGTGGCGATGGCTGCTTCGGTGGTCCCGCCGGGGCTGCTGACTCCGCGCCGCAGGACAGCGGGATCGGCCCCCGGCTCGGTAAGCATCAGGCCTCCACCGGCTACGGTTTCACGGGCCAGAATCCTGGCCGAGTCTTCATCCAGACCAAACTCCTCAGCGGCGGCCGCAAGTGCTTCGGCCAGATAGAAAACGTAAGCAGGCCCGGAACCGCTGATGGCTGAAACGGCGTTCTGCGCATCTTCCGGCACGTCCAGCACGACACCGGAGGAAGCAAAAACCTCATGTACCAGCGCCAGCTGTTCCGCCGTCGTTGCCGAACCGGCAGAAAGGGCGACGACGCCGCGGCGGACCTTCAGCGGTGTGTTGGGCATCGCGCGGACCACTGGTTGGCCCTGCGGCAGAGCGGAGGACAGCTGGTCCAGGGACACCCCGGCGGCCACGCTCACCACGACGGTCCTAACATCGAGCGCAGGCGAGATCTCACGGCACAGCCCGGCAACGCCGACCGGCTTAACGCCAAGAATGACCACGTCAGCACCTTGCACCGCCAATGAGTTCGCGTCCGGGTCCTCCGCCCCCGCCAGCGCGGTAATGCCATAGCGGTGCGCCAGTTCCTCCGCCCGTTCAACCCGACGAACAGTGGATACCACGGCCGAAGGCTTAAGCTCCGACCCGAGCAGCCCGGCCAGAATGGCCTCGCCCATGGACCCGCAACCGAGAAATGCAATTCTTTTGATCATGCTGCCATCTTTTCATGCCGGCCAATGCTTGGGCAGACTCAGGACTTTCGGTGATAACTGCTGCCAGTCATTTCCCAGTCTTCGGACAGGTGTCGTCCAGAATCGCGCGCTAAAGTCGTAAATGCCCCATAAAGGTGCGAGTGATAGCGATTGGATCCGGCTAGTCCGGCTCCAATCATCGCGTCGGGGAGTTGGGCCAATGTTTCCCCCCAATCATTGGCTTACGACTCCCCGACGCTTCCGCTTTTAACGCCGGTCCAGATGGCGTCGGCACAACCTTGACGGCCATCTGTGCCGAGTGCCCGGTCTTGGTCTTCGCACTAACCCCGACCTGCTGAGCCAGCAGCAATATCGGCGGATGGATAGCAAGAACGGGCCGCCGGTAGCGCTGGCTTAGCCTGTTGAGGATACGCGCCGCCGGCTCGCGGTCTCCGTCCGCTCCTACCTAGCGGCCGGCCGCGAACGCCTAACCTGCTTCAGCGAGGCTGCTGTGCTGCAGGGGAAGCTGCGTCGCGGGCTCCAGCGGACCGGCATAAATCAACTGGTCCAGCCGACGGAGGATCAGGCCTTCCCGCAGGGCCCAGGGGCAAATCTGCACGCTGTCAACCTTGAATAGCTGCAGCGCGGCTTCCGCCACCAGGGCCCCGGCCAGCACCTGGTGGGCGCGGGCGGTGGAGACCCCGGGAAGATGAAGCCTGTCCGCGGCGGACATCGCGGTTAGCCGCTGACACCACAGGCCCAGATCGGACAGCTGCAGATCCCGCCTGACATACGGTCCCATCGAGCTTGGTGCTGCACCGGTAATGCGGGCCAGGGCACGGAATGTCTTCGACGATCCGGTGACAAGGTTCGGGGCGCCGAGCTTGAGGGTCTGAGCGACCGGAGTCTTGAGTGTTGCGCGGATGTGCTTGCGCAGGTCTTTCACGCTCTTGGCTGAAGGCGGGTCCTCCGGCAGCCAGTCCAAGGTCAGCCGCCCGGCCCCCAGCGCCACCGAGTTGGCGATGCCCGGCAGCTCGTCCTGGCCCATGGCGATTTCAAAGGACCCGCCGCCGATGTCCAGATTCAAAATTGTGCCCGCACCCCAGCCATACCAGCGCCGGACGGCGAAGAACGTCATCTCGGCTTCTTCTTCGCCGGTCAGCTCTTCCAGAGTAATCGTGGTTTCACGCTGCACCCTGGCCAGGACTTCGGCACCGTTGGCCGCTTCCCTGATGGCCGAGGTACAGAAGGCGAGTAAATCCTGCGCCTTGTGCCTGGCCGCAAACTCCCACGCCTCGAGCATGAATTCGATCAGTTCAAACTGGCCGGCGTCGCTGATATTTCCGTCTGCATCCAGGTACCGCACCAAGGAGAGCGAACGTTTATGGGAAGCAAAAGGCACCGGACGCGCGCCAGGGTGGGCGTCCACCAGCAGCAGATGGACGGTGTTGGAACCAATGTCGAGGACGCC
>JBBSSN010000290.1:0-3375 GCA_038242035.1 Actinomycetales bacterium | reverse complement strand
TTTTCGTGACGTGCGGAGGATCGGCATGAGTATTCTCAACGACCTGAGCGGTCCGATGGACCTGAGCTCATTTGACGATGCACAACTGTCCGAACTGGGGCAGGAAATACGCGAGTTCCTGATTGCCTCCGTTTGTTCCACGGGCGGTCATCTGGGACCGAACCTGGGTGTTGTTGAGCTGACCATGGCCTTGCATCGGATATTCGATTCACCCCTCACTCCGATTGTCTTCGACACCGGGCATCAGGCTTATGTCCACAAGCTGCTCACCGGACGGCGCTCGGGATTCCCGTCTCTGCGCACCGCCGGCGGCCTGTCGGGGTACCCCAGCCGTGCAGAATCCGCGCACGACGTGATCGAAAATTCCCATGCTTCCACGGCGTTGTCCTATGCAGATGGGCTCAGTAAGGCGTTCGAACTCGCCGGCAGCGATCGGACCGTAGTTGCGGTTGTGGGCGACGGCGCCCTCACCGGTGGTCTGGCGTGGGAAGCGCTGAACAATCTGGGGGTCTCCAACCGCCCTGTCATCGTCGTCCTCAATGACAACGGACGGTCCTATGCGCCGACTGCCGGCGGACTGCCCCGGCACCTGAAGCGGCTGCAGGACCGCAGCGGGTATGCGGCCGTCGTTGAACGTCTCGGCGGTACGGCCGTGCCGGCCGCCGTAGGAGTGGACTCGATCTTCACCGCGCTCGGGCTCGACTACCTGGGTCCGGTGGATGGCCATGACATAGCGGCGATGGAATCCGTGCTGAACGAGGCGCGGGGACGCCATGTGCCCGTCGTGGTCCACTGTGTGACCAGCAAGGGCCGCGGCTACGCTCCGGCGGAAAACGATGCGGTCGACAAGCTGCACGCGGTCGGCATTGTTGATGTTGCAACCGGACGCACACCCCGCAGCGCGCATACGACCCACACGCCCGTTATGACCTGGACAGATGCCTTTGCCGACGGGCTGCTGGCTGCCGGCGAGGCATTCCCCGAGCTGGTGGCCATCAGTGCGGCGATGCTGGACCCCACCGGACTGCAACGATTCGCCGATCGTTTTCCGGACAGGTGCTTCGACGTCGGCATCGCCGAACAGCATGCGATCACCTCGGCCGCCGGGCTGGCGATGGGCGGTGCGCATCCCGTCGTCGCCCTCTACGCAACCTTCGCGAACCGGGCGTTCGATCAACTGCTGCTCGATGTGGGACTGCATCGCCTGCCGGTGACTCTGTGCCTGGACCGGGCAGGCATCACGGGGCCGGACGGTCCCAGCCACCACGGGATCTGGGATCTGTCGATGCTGGCCAGTATTCCGGGAATGCGCGTCGCTGCGCCGCGGGACGCCCAATCCCTTGCCGAAGAGCTGCATGAGGCTGTCGGATACGCGGACGGACCGACGGCGTTGCGTTACCCCAAGAGCACGCTGGGGCCGCCGATCCGTGCTGTGCAGCAGTGGGATGGCGTGGATGTGCTGCGCACAGCCGATCAAGCTACGGTACTGATCGTCGCCGTCGGCTCCACAGCCGAGGCGGCGCTCGCGGCCGCGGGGACACTCGCTGAGGGCGGTGTGGAATGCACGGTGGTGGATCCGCGCTGGGTGTTGCCTGTTAACCCATCCATTGTGGATCTCGCCGACCGCCATCTGCTGGTGGTCACTGTCGAGGACGGAATCCGCAGCGGCGGCGTCGGCTCCCACCTGCGGCACGCACTTGCCGCGGCCGGGGTCAATGTGCCGATCACGAACCTGGCGCTGCCCACCGAGTATGTGCCGCACGGCAGCCGGGCGGAACTGCTCGCGCGGTACGGTTTGGACGCCGCCGGAATCACCGGCGCCGTCCGGGCTGCCGCACGCAGGATTAACCCCGGCGTTCCCGGGCTCGGCATTTCGGGGCTCGGCCGCTCAGGTCTCGGCGTCCCCGGGCTCGGCGACGGGGAACGCGGCGGTCCCGAACTTAGCGGCCGTGGTCTTGGCGCAGCCGCACGCGACGCGGGCGACGTTGGCGGTGGGACGCTCAACTCCCCCGCGCTCCGCCCCTTGCAGCGTCGCCAGCGGACACGGTGAGTGAGGAACCGGTGAGGAAGCGATGACCGAGCCGCGAAGGCAGGAATCGGTGGCCCGATCGGCTGCAATGGAACCGGCCGCTGCCCGTGCTGCCATACGGAACGAGAATTTCCCGGTCGCACTGGCCGTGTTACCCAAGCGCATCCGGCGCCATCTCATCGCCGCCTATAACTACGCCCGTTACGTCGATGATCTCGGCGATAAGGCCCCGGGGGCGCGCATTCCGCTGCTGGAGCAGGTGGCTGCGGAGGTGAGGCTGCTTTACGCCGGAGGTACCCCCAGGGACCCGGCGGTGGCAGCCCTTGGTGCGCTGGTGGCGGACACCACCGTTCCGATGGAGCCGTTGCTGCGCCTAATTGAGGCGAACATTGTCGACCAACGGGTGGTCCGCTACGAGACGTTTGATGCGCTGGAAGGATATTGCCGGCTTTCGGCAAATCCGGTGGGCGAGATCGTCCTGCACATTTTTGACCGCGCAACCGTTGAACGCATCGCCTTCTCCAACCGCATCTGTACGGCGCTGCAATTGCTGGAGCACTGGCAGGATGTTGGCGAAGACTATGCGTCCGGCCGGGTCTATGTGCCGCAGCGGGACCTGCGCCGGTTCAAGGTGGCCGAACCCCTGCTGGGCAACGGTGAAGCCACCGACGATGTCCGGGCCCTTATCGCGTTTGAGACCGACCGGGCACTGGCCTGGCTCGACGCCGGCGCGCCACTGGTCTCAACGCTGCACGGCTGGTCCCGCCTGGCGGTTGCCGGTTACATTGCCGGCGGCAGGGCGGCTGCCCGGGCACTGCGGCTCAGCGGACACGACCCGATGAAGGCACTAAAGCCCTCCTCCCGCCAGATTGCTGCGGCGTGGGTCGTGGCAACGGTGCGGTGGCCGGGATGAGTGTCGAGGCGGCGTACGCCGTGTGCGCGGACATAACGCGCCGCGAAGCCCGGAATTTCTCCTACGGGATCCGTTTGTTGCCGCCCGTCAAGCGCCGGGCGCTGTGCGCCGTCTACGCTGTCGCCAGACGCATTGACGACATTGGCGACGGCGATCTGCCGGCCGGGCAAAAGACCGTCCGGCTGCGCGGGGTCAGGGAGAGCCTGCATGGCATTCGCATTCGTGCCGAAAACGCAGCCGAGGCACATGCGGGCGCTGCTAATGGCGTTGCTGCGGACGCGGTGGATCCTCCCGGCGCTACAGACAGCGCAGATCCCGTCCTCGTGGCCCTCGCCGATGCTGCCGGCCGTCTGCCGATCCCTTTAAAGGCCCTTGACGAGTTGATCGACGGATGCCAGGCCGACGTCGACGGGGTTCAGTACCGCACCTTCGA
>JBBSSN010000289.1:0-3376 GCA_038242035.1 Actinomycetales bacterium | reverse complement strand
TCCCAGGCCACCGCGGCGCGGCAGCGAAGGCGCCATCGAAGCGTTCAAGGACACGTCGGGATGCGTATTAGCCAGGCCGAGCGATGCGGGTCCGATCACGCGCATCCCGCTGGCCCTGGCCTGACGCACAAGGTCACGCTGGCGCAGCAGGCCGCGGGCGCCGTCGTCCGCGAAACCCGCGGTGGCCACCAGCAATCCCTTCACGCCCGCGGCACCGCATTCGGCCACTACCTTAGGCACCTCGTCGTACGGGACGGCGATGATGGCCAGATCCACCGGCCCGGGAACGTCGCCGATACTGCCGTAGGACATCAGGCCGGAGAGCTCCAGCGCCTCGGGATTGACCGCGTGGACCGGACCATTAAACCCGCCCTCCACAATGTGCTCCAACAGCTGGTTACCCACGCTCCCCCATTGCCGGCTCGCCCCGATCACCGCAACCGAGCGCGGCGCCAGCAGCCCGGCCACGCTCCGGGCCTCCGCCCGGTGTTCCCGGGATTCCATCACCGCCCTCGATCGCTCCGTCGGATCGATATCGAAGGCCAGGGAAATAACACCGTCGTCAAAGTGCCGGTGGACCTCGTATCCGGCCTCGGAAAAGACCGCGAGCATTTTGCGGTTCTCCGGCAGAATCTCCGCGGTGAATTTGCGGATTCCGTTCTCCCGGGCGGCGGCTGCCAGGTGTTCGAGCAGGATCGAGCCAAGGCCGCGGCCCTGATGGCGGTCGGCGATATTGAAGGCGACCTCGGCCTGCGCCGGATCGTCCAGCCGGTCATAACGGCCGATCCCGATGATTTCGCCGGAAATAGTGATCACCAGGGCAACCCGGTTCCGGTAATCAAGTTCGGTGAAGCGACGCAGCTCTTTGTCGCTCAACCGGGACTTATAGGTAAAAAAGCGCAGGTAAATCGAGTTCTGTGACTGCCCCACGTGGAACGTCTGCACCGCATCCGCATCGGAGGCGGACATCGGCCGCAGATGAGCCGTCCCGCCGTCGCGCAGCACGACATCGGCCTCCCAGTGCTCCGGATATTCGGCCCTCTCGGGCTGTTCCACCATAGACTCACTGTACCTAGTACATGCACCTTCCCCAGTAAGGAACCCGTTTTCCCATGGCCAAGCGCCAACCGCCTACCGATGACTTCGTCGAAAAAATCATTGACATTGATGTTTCCAGTGAAATGGAAGGGTCATTTCTCGAATACGCCTATTCGGTCATCTACTCGCGCGCCCTGCCCGACGCGCGGGACGGCCTGAAGCCGGTGCAGCGCCGCATTCTGTACATGATGAGCGAGATGGGCCTGCGGCCGGACCGTGGCCATGTCAAGAGCGCCCGCGTGGTGGGCGAGGTGATGGGTAAGCTGCACCCGCACGGAGACACCGCTATCTACGACGCCATGGTGCGCATGGCGCAGGACTTTTCGCTGCGGCTGCCCCTGATCGACGGGCACGGAAACTTTGGCTCGCTCGACGACGGACCGGCCGCCCCGCGCTACACGGAGGCACGGCTGGCCGCTGCCGCTTTGACGCTGACCGATGACCTGGATGAGGACGTCGTCGACTTCATCCCCAACTACGACAACCAGCTGACGCAGCCCGAGGTGCTGCCCGCCGCCTTCCCAAATCTCCTGGTCAACGGCGCCAGCGGCATCGCCGTCGGCATGGCCACCAATATGGCCCCGCACAACTTGGGCGAGGTCATTGCGGCCGCGCGGTATTTGATTGCCCACCCGGACGCAAACCTGGAAGACATGATGGGCTTTATCCCCGGGCCGGACCTGCCAAACGGCGGCCGGATCGTGGGTCTGGACGGCATCCGCGACGCCTACGCCACCGGGCGCGGATCCTTTAAAACCCGTGCCAAGGTCGAGATCGAACAGCTCTCCGCGCGCCGTACCGGGCTGGTGGTCACCGAGCTGCCCTATCTGGTGGGACCGGAAAAGGTCATTGAAAAGATCAAGGACGCCGTCACCTCCAAGAAACTGCAGGGCATCAGCGACGTCATTGACCTGACAGACCGCAACCACGGCCTGCGCCTGGTGATTGAAATCAAGAACGGCTTTAATCCCAACGCCGTGATCGCCGCACTTTACCGCTACTCCCCGATGGAGGATTCCTTCGGCATTAATAACGTCACGCTGGTGGACGGCCAGCCGCAGACACTGGGGCTGTTGGACCTGCTGCGGGTCTATGTGGCCCACCGGCTGCAGGTGGTCCGGCGCCGGACGTCCTACCGGCTGGGAAAGAAGAAGGACCGGCTGCACCTGGTGGAGGGTCTGCTGATCGCCATCGTCGATATTGACGAGGTGATCGCGATTATCCGCTCCTCCGATGAGGTCTCCGCGGCCCGGGAGCGCCTGATGGCGATCTACGATCTGAGCGAAGTTCAGGCCAACTACATTCTGGAACTGCGGCTGCGCCAGCTGACCAAATACTCCCGCATTGAGCTGGAAAAGGAACAAGCCGAGCTGCTGCGGGAAATCGCGGAGCTGGAAGCAATCCTGGCCTCCGAACAGCGCCTGCGGGACCTGGTCTCCGGCGAGCTGGGCGCCGTTGCGGACAAATACGCGACCCCCCGGCGCACGGTGCTGCTGGAATCCGAAGCGGTAGGCCCCGGGGTTGCCAAAGCCCTGGCTGCCGGCGACGGCGGCGGTACCGGGGGCAAGGGAAAAACCGCTCCGCTGGCGCTGGAGATCGCGGATGACCCGTGCTGGGTGATCCTCAGCGCATCCGGGCAAATTGCCCGCACCGCCAACCAGGAGCCACTGAACGACGCCGGCCCGCGCAATAAGCACGACGTCTTCCGTTCCGTGCTGCGCACCAGCGCGCGCTCCGAAATCGCCGCGGTTACCTCGGCGGGGCGGATGCTGCGGCTGCAGGTGCTGGACATGCCGGCGCTCCCGCCCACCACCGCCATGCCCAATATGGCCGGCGGTGTTCCCGCCAAGGAATTCCTGACGCTGACAAAGGGGGAAACGCTCGTGGGGTTCACCCCGCTCAATGAGATCATCGCCCTTGGAACCGAACAGGGAGTCATCAAACGCGTCTCACCGGAGTATCCGCTCAACCGCGATGACTGGGACGTCATTGCGCTCAAAGCCAAGGACAAGGTGATCGGTGCAGCGCCCGCGGGAGAGAATGATGAGCTCGTCTTCATCACCGAGCAGGCGCAGCTGCTGCACTTCCCCGGCTCCAGCGTCCGCCCGCAGGGCCGCACCGCCGGCGGGATGGCCGGCATTAAGCTCCTGGCCGGGGACTCCGTGATCAGCTTTACCGTCGTCACAACGGACGACGGCGGCGCACCGGACCCTGCCGCCGTCGTCGTCACCATCGCCGGCAGCTCCGATGCCCTCCCCGGCACCGTCCCGGGCTCCGC
>JBBSSN010000288.1:0-3396 GCA_038242035.1 Actinomycetales bacterium | reverse complement strand
TCACCGGCTGGACTATTCCCGGCGAGCCCGTTCCGTTTACCGAGGCGACGGCGCCGGCCGTAGTGCAGGAATACGTTTCCGTCGCACCGGGCGCAGCATGGGGGGCGCCCTGGTCCACGACCTGGCTGCACCTCACCGGCCCGGTGCCGCCGGGATGGGGGAGCGCCGGCACGGCGCTGGAAGTCGTGGTTGATCTGGGTTTCACCATTGAGCTCCCCGGATTCCAGTGTGAAGGGATCGCCTGGCGGCGGGACGGGACCATCGCGAAAGCCATTTCGCCACGCAACCAGCACGTAGCACTGGAATTGCTCGTCGGTACCGGCACAGCGAAGACCGACGCAGCGAAGGCAGACGCAGCGAAGACCGACGCAGCGAAGGCCGGGCCGGAGAATGACGAAACCAGCAGAGCGGTGGACTTCTACGTCGAGGCGGCGGCCAATCCCGACGTGGCGGCGGGTTTTAGCTTCGCCCCTAATCCCCTGGGGGACAGGGCGACGGCGGGCACGCTGCCGCAGTATCGGCTGGGGCCGATTGTGCTGGCCGAGCGGGATCTGCAGGTCTGGGAACTGTGCCAGGATGTGGCTGCCCTCAGCGGCCTGATGCTCGCACTGCCAACGGATCTGCCCCGCCGCTCCGAGATTCTGCGGGCGCTCGAAACCATGATGGACGTGATGGACCCGGATGACGTCGCGGGTACCGCCATCGCCGGCAGGAGTGTGCTGGCCGGAGTGCTCAGCCGGCCGGCATACGCGTCCGCGCACGGTGTGGTGGCAACCGGTCATGCCCATATTGACTCGGCTTGGTTGTGGCCCGTGCGCGAGACCATCCGCAAATGTGCCCGGACGTTCGCTAACGTGCTGGCCCTGATGGATGAGAACCCCGACTTCTTCTTCTCGTGTTCCTCCGCGCAGCAGCTGGCGTGGGTGAAGGAGTTCTACCCGGAATTGTTTGACCGGATCAGGGCCAAAGTGGCCGCTGGGCAGTTTGTTCCGGTGGGCGGCATGTGGGTCGAGTCGGATACAAATATGCCCGGCGGGGAGGCGATGGCGCGGCAGTTTGTCGAGGGGAAGAATTTTTTCCGGAGCGAGTTCGGGATTGACTGCCTGGAGACGTGGCTGCCGGATTCCTTTGGCTATTCCGGAGCGCTCCCGCAGATTGCCCGTGCGGCGGGAATGAAATGGTTCCTGACCCAGAAGATCTCCTGGAACGAAGTGAACAAGATGCCGCACCATACCTTTCTCTGGGAGGGGATTGACGGCAGTCGGATCTTCACGCATTTTCCCCCCGTGGACTCCTACAGCTCGGACCTGAGCGCGGCGGACCTGGCGCACGCGCAACGGAACTACCGTGAGCAGGGGCGCGGCACCTTGTCGCTTGTTCCCTTTGGCTACGGCGACGGCGGCGGCGGCCCCACGCGCGAAATGATTGCGGCTGCGCACCGGTCCTCGGATCTGGAGGGCTCGCCCACCGTGGTGATGGGAACCGCGGCACAGTTCTTTGAGCAGGCTCAGGCCGAGTACCTGGATCCCCCAGTGTGGCTGGGCGAGATGTATCTGGAACTGCACCGCGGCACCTACACCAGCCAGGCCAACACCAAAAGAGGTAACCGGCGCAGCGAACACCTGCTCCGGGAAGCCGAGCTGTGGGCCACGACGGCCGCCGTGCGCACCGGCGCGGACTACCCGGCCGCGGAGCTTAAACGCCTCTGGCAGGTGGTCCTGCTCCAGCAGTTCCATGACATCCTGCCCGGCAGCGCCATCGCCTGGGTCCACCAGGACGCCGAACGCAACTATGCCGCCGTCGCCCATGATCTGGAAGCCCTCATCGCCACCTCGGCACGGACACTGCTCGGGGAGGGGGAGACGAAATTCCTGCTTAATGCTGCCCCGCATGAGCGTTCCGGAGTTCCCGCGCTCGCGGCAGCCACGGTATCCGTGCCGGAGCTCCCGGTCGAAGTCACCGCTCGGGACGGGGGTTACATCCTGGACAACGGAATCATTCGGGCAGTGCTGGACGGTAACGGACTGCTGACGTCCCTGATGGACCACGCCACCGGACGTGAGGCGATTGCCCCAAGGAGCTTCGGCAACCATCTTCAGCTGCACCGCGACACTCCCAATGCCTGGGACGCCTGGGACATCGAGGAGTTCTACCGCCGCAATGTCACCAGTTATACACAAGCGCGGTCGGTGACACTCGAACGCGCCGGGTGGGACGCCGTCGTCGTCGTGGAACGCCTCGTCGCGTCCTCACCGGTAACGCAGCGGATCCGGCTAGCGGCCGGCGCGCCGTCGCTGGTCATCAGCACTGTGGTGGACTGGCAGGAAAGCGGGAAACTGCTCAAGCTCAGCTTCCCGTTGGACGTGCGGGCGGACCGCTCCGCCGCGGAAACGCAGTTCGGCCACGTCTACCGGCCCACGCACAGCAACACCTCATGGGACGCAGCCAAATTCGAAATCTGCGCGCACCGCTGGATCCACGTCGGCGAGCCGGGCTACGGCGTGGCAATCTCCAACGGATCGACGTACGGGCACGACGTGACCCTGGCGGACCGTGCCGGCGGCGTGTCGGGATCGGAGGGCACGACGACGACGGTCCGGCTCTCGTTGCTGCGCGCGCCGCGCTGCCCGGACCCGTTCACCGACCAGGGCCGGCACGAACTGACGGTGACTATCCGCCCCGGTGCCGGGATCGCCGATGCCGTGGAAGAGGGCTACCGGACCAATCTGGAGCCGCGTCTTGTCCAGGGTGCGCATGCTGCGGACCCGCTGTTCACCGTTTTCAACGCGGCCCTCGTGATCGAAGCGGTGAAGCTGGCCGAGGACGGCTCGGGCGACGTCATTGTCCGGTTGTACGAATCCCTGGGGGAGCGTTCGGTGGGGCTTATCACGGCGAATTTTGCCGTTCTCGGGGTGCAGGCCACGGATCTGCTGGAGGATCCGGTTGCGGCGGTGCCGGGCGTCGCGCTGGGCCGGGATTCGGCCCAGCTGACACTGCGGCCGTTCCAGCTGCTCACCCTGCGCTTCCGCCGCTGACCGGATGAGGAAGGTCCGGGCGGCCGGTTAGAACTCGTGCAGCAGCCGCTGGAGGAATTGCTGGGTGCGTTCCTGCTGGGGCTCGCGCAGAACTTCGGAGGCGGGGCCGCGTTCCACTACGACGCCGCCGTCCATGAAGATTACCTCGTCGGCCATTTGGCGGGCGAAACCGAGCTCGTGGGTGACGATCACCATGGTCCAGCCTTCCTCGGCGAGTTCTTTGATGACGCCCAGGACATCGCCGACCAGCTCCGGGTCCAAGGCGGACGTCGGCTCGTCGAAGAGCAGCAACTGCGGCCGCAGAGCCAGGGCGCGCACGATTCCAACCCGCTGCTGCTGGCCGCCGGAGAGCTCGAACGGG
>JBBSSN010000287.1:0-3407 GCA_038242035.1 Actinomycetales bacterium | reverse complement strand
CCAGCAGGGTGTAGTCGCTGGCATAAGCGAGCGCTGCACGGTGCAGATTCGGGTCATCGGGCATGGTGCCGATGGTTTTGATCCACACGCCCTGATGTGCTGCGTGATTGTCGTCCACTCGTAGGTAAATGTCGCTCTCGATATGCCGGATATCGAAGGGCCGGCCGAACGCCCAGGATTGCGCCACCGGGTGATCGATGCTGCCCAACAGGTCAGCGGCACTGGGCAGGGTTTCAGGATCGGGGACGTCCAGCGGCATCGCGTCCTGGTGTTCAATGCCTGTGTCCGGGATCTGAAAAGAAGCGATCATGGACAGAATGGGGACGCCGTTTTGATACGCGTGCGTGCGCCGGGCCGAGAACGAACGCCCGTCGCGGAGCCGCTGCACACCGAAGGTGATCGGCTGATTGGCGTCGCCTGGACGTAGGAAATAGCCGTGCATCGAATGCACCTGCCGGTTAGTATCCACGGTTCTGATCGCGGCTATGAGCGACTGCGAAAGCACCTGACCACCGAAAACACGCTGCGCGGGCTGTTTCTGCGAGACGCCGACGAAGATTTCCTCGTCCGTTTGCGCGCCGTCCGCCTCGCTGAGATCCAGCAGCTCCAGCAGAGTCGTCATTGGTTCCTGTACCGCGGTGGATTCAGTCATGAAATGACTCTATGTGCCATTTCCAAGGCGCTCAAACATTCGTGGCCGGAAACACGATTCGCTGGCTTCGGTGCGCTGGGCGATGATGGAGGGATGGCAACAGTGATCCAGATTCCCCTGCAGATCCGTTTCGGCGATATTGATTCGTATGGGCATGTTAACAATGTGGTTTATCTGCAGTATCTCGAGGACGCCCGTGTCCAGCTGTTCCACACCCCGCTGGGCACCGCTGCAGGACCGGGCGCGGGCACGGCGGACTCCTTTGACGATCTGGTCGGTGAGGATTTGTTTACGCTGGTTGGCCGGCACGAGATCGAATATCTTGCTCCGCTGGTCTTCCGTCCGGAGCCGGTCTTTGTGAACATCTGGGTTACCCGGCTCGGTGGTTCCAGTTTCGATTTCGGTTACACCGTGGCGGAACGGGACGGCTCCGTAATCTATGCACAGGCCAGCTCCGGCATAGTCGTGGTGTCGCGCGCGACCGGACGCCCCGTCCGGCTCAGTGCGACTCAACGCCATGCCCTGGAAACCTGGCTGGGCGAGGATGTGCATTTTCGGCGCCGGCAGGTTGCGGCCGTCTCCGCGGCTCCTCTTGGTGCCAAAGCATGAGCGGCGCTACGCAGCAGCCGATGCTTCAGCTCGCGGACCTGGGCACGGTGGCGGATCTGCGCACCTTTGTGTCCAGGGCGCGGGCAGCCGACGACGGCGCCACGCGGCTGGTTGCCTCCGGTAGCGTTCTGGCCGCCTACGTCTGCGTGATGCGCCCGAAGCTGTTGGGCGAGGGGACGCCCACGATTCTGGGGCTGCGCACCATGGCCCTGGCCGTGCCGGCGGACCTTGATGCAACGGTGCCGCTGGCTGCGGTGTCGGATCGGCTGGCGCGGATGGCCGACGACGACGTCAGACTTGCGGTGCCGCCGACGACGCTGCAGGAATCCTGGGCCGGCATCAGTGCGCCCCGGGGAGGCTGGGAACGCGTAGCGGAGATCCACTCGGACGATCTGATCCGGATCGCCGGTGAGGGTGCACGTGAGGTGGCACAAATAATTCCGGCAAATCCGGGCGCAATGATTGTCAATAATGCCCGGGCCGCCGTTTGGGGTCGTCTAATCCCCGGAATTGTTCAGGCTCTGCCCGCTGGCGCCGCCTTTGCCGCCCACGTCCTCGGGTTCCTGACCCCGGGGGACACCGCGGTGCTGTTCCGGTCCGCACGCTGGCTACGCGTCAGTACGGGCCGCGGCCACATCCTGATCCGCCCGGGCGCGGAGATCTGACCGGACTGTTCCACCGGGCCGCGCTTCGGCAGCGCGTCGGCACCGCCTGGGCCGTGCTTAGGCCGTGCTTAGGCCGAGTTCACCATCGAATGCGCGGCCCGTTCCAGGTAATCCCAGAGAGTCGCCTCCTGTAACGGCGCGAGATTCAGTGCGTCTACGCCGGCGCGCATGTGCACCAGCCAACGGTCGCGGGCCTGCGGCGTCACGACGAACGGGACATGGCGCATCCGGAGCCGCGGGTGGCCGCGCTGCTCCAAATAGGTTCGGGGACCGCCCCAGTACTGCTCCAGGAACATGCGCATTCGTTCTTCGGCTGGACTCAGATCATCCTCGGGGTACATCGGGCGCAGCAGCGGATCCTGTGCGATCCCCTGATAAAAGACGTGCACCAGCGTTGCAAAGGTCTCGTGACCGCCCACGGCATCGTAAAAGCTGCCTGCGCCAACGTCGTCGGCTGTGTTGCTGCCGGTATTTTCAACCGTCATCTGGCTACGCCTCCGATCGGATCCGCCGAGGATGCCGAGTCGTCTGGCGCGGGGGAGCCGGACGTGGGCGCGATGTAGTTGCCTTGCGAGCGGTTTCCGAGCCGGAGGATCTCCCCGTTGCGCAGGTACCAGATGGCGCCATCCGGTGCGCGGACCCGGGTGATGCGCAGCCCGACGGACTCCACGACGCCGACGACTTCGCTGGTTTCGATGGAATCACCGATGCCGAACTGGTCTTCCATCGTGATGAAGATGCCGGCCAGGAAGTCTCTGATCAGCTGCTGGCAGCCAAAACCGATCGCAATTCCCAAAATACCGACGCTGGTCAGGACGGGTGCGATATTGACGCCCAAGATCTGCAGGACGTATATGACGGCGATGACCACTATCACCACGGTCACCACGGAGTTCAACAGCGAACCAATGGTTTCCGCCCGCTTAACCCGGCGTTCGCCGTCAAGGGTGCGCAGAACCGGCTGGGCCCACTTGAATCCCCGGATATTGAGAATGCTGCTGCCGATGCGGATCCGCCGCACGATGCGCGAGATGATCAGGCGCAGCACGGCCCAGATAATCAAGTTGACCAGGATGGCAATTCCCGCGGCCAGCAGTCGGCTCCAGGCCAGATCCCAATTCCATGTCACTATGATTATGCCCTTCCGTCGATCCTGTGTATGTCCCTTTCCTTTAACCCTAGCGCCCCTTTAACCCTAGCGCCGGTGACTGGACCGACTGCAGGCTAGGCCTGGGCCGTCGTTGTGACAATGCGTCCCTGATGGTTCTTAGCTGATCAGCGGTTCGTGGTTGACGGGGAAATTCATGCTGCGGGCGATGAAGCATTTTTGCGCTGCCTCGGTGTGCAGCCTGGCGGCAAGGTCCGCCTGCGCGGGGTCCATAATGCTCAGGACCGGTCGAAGGGTTACGGAGACAAATTGCCCGCTGCCATCGGAATTCAGCGCCAGCACACCGACGGCCTCATCGCGGTAACTGGTCACT
>JBBSSN010000286.1:0-3416 GCA_038242035.1 Actinomycetales bacterium | reverse complement strand
GTCCCTAGTCTGCCGAGCGGATACTGTGCGGCAACGGCCGCCTCGCGTCCGGCATAGAGCGCCCGTGCGAACTGCGTCTTAACCACGGCGGGAGCAACCGCGTTGACCCGGACCCTCGGTCCCATCTCGGCGGCAAGGGAATGGGTCAGGTGCTCTACCGCGGCCTTACTAATACCGTAAAAGCCGAGCCCGGAAGCGGGCGTCTGCGCGGAGACGGACGACATATTGATCACGGAGCCCCCGCGTGCGGCGAAGTCGAGTTCGGGATGATGGTAGGTATCCTGCACCCAGGCCAAGGTTCCAAAGAGATTGACCTCGGCGATCTTTCTGGCGGCTGCCAGGTCCAACTCCATCAGCGTTCCGTAGACCGGATTAATGCCTGCGTTGTTGACCAGAATGTCCAGCCGGCCGAAACCACGGGCGACGGCGTCCAGCACCTGACGCCGATGCTGCGGATCATCGGCTGCTCCGGCGAGAGCGAGTACCGATCCTTCGGGGAATTGGGCGGCCGCTGCGGTCAGCGGTTCCAGGGACCGTGCCGTGATGCAGACCCGTGCACCCTCGGCTACCAGCCGATGCGCCACAGCCAGCCCGATGCCCCGGCTCGCGCCCGTGACAATCGCCGTCAATCCGTCCAATCGGTGCGAATCCATGAAAATCAAGGTCTCCTTACGGAGGTGTTTATCGGCCCGGCGCTGCTTTGATCTGCGGACGTTGCTTTTTCAGCCGGCACTGCTCTTGTCAGCCGGCCCTGTTCTTGTCTGCCGGCACTGGTTTCGTCGGCCGGGCACTGTACCGGTGCCGGGTCAACGCTGGGCGAAGAGGCCGTTCGTTCCCAACTCTTGACGCACTCTTTTTTTGTGTCACAAATGCGTGACAAAAATGTTACGCACGGTGGCTGTGCCGATGCAAACAGGAATTTCGCTTCGGTTGAAAGCCCGTCACGATCTACGGTCCACGCTTCCGGCGGATCACCGTCGGCTCGCCTACTTCCAGCGTCTGCGGAAGTGGCGCAGCGGGGAGATGATCCCGGACCGCGGTTCGAGCGCTTGCTTGCTGCTCGTTTCCGCAGGTGGCTGCCTAGGGCTGGCGGCTGTGGTCCAGTACCAGGCCGGTCCCGCCGATTTCGCGTAGTACGTCGATGCCGCGCACGGCCGCTGCCTTGCTGGGATAAGAAACAGACACCGTCAGGAGGGAGCCACCGCCACCGAGCATCTTGATCCGATAACCACCGTCGGATGCGTCAACCAATTCGAAACAGCCAGCCATAAAGGGCTCCAAACCTTAGCAAGGGAACGTTACCTAACTCACAATAAGCGTACTGCCTGCCGTGGCGCGAATCGGGAGGGCGCCTGGCCGCTCGAGCGTGGCTAAGCCAAACGTGCCTAGCCAAAACGTCAGGCATACGCAATCAGGAGAGAGGCCAGACCGCCGGCGATTAATGCTTCCGCAAGTCCTTGTGGCTTAGCCACCGGCCGTGCCGAGGTATCCCGTCGCGGGGTGGCAAAGGTGGCAAGGAGCCAGATGACCGCCGCGATCACCAATAGCACCCCGCCGTAGACAGAGAGCAGAATGGAGCCGAGCAGGTGGACGGGTGGGCCGGGTTTGCCGGCGCCCAGGGCGGATGCCGTGACAATCCAGCAGCTCAGCGCCAGCTGGATAGCGCGGTAAATCAACCAGGCGCGGTGCTGGTGTCTGGCCCATTCGGGACGCCGGGGGAGACATTGCAACAGGAACCAGGCCGCCGCGAGCAGCAGGATGGCACCGACGGCGGTCTCGGCGCCGCCGGGCATCAGATGGAGTGCTACCGTCGCCAGTGCCAGCGCCATCAGCGCCGTCAGCAGTTGGTTGATCCGGGCCGGCCAGGAGTGCAGACGAACCATACCGGCTACGGAATTCAGTGCAGACAAAAGAAAAGCAACGGCCACAAAGGACCAATAATCGAAGTTGAGCTGCACTACAGGCGTCCTTTGCGCAAGGGGCTCCAGACGCACCGGCTCCGGTACGAACACCGGCCAGTGTTAAGAGCGTCCTACTGTTGTATCCGAATAAGATATGAATCTGCTGGGAGTGCCGCCCACCGCTGGAAGGAGGCGTGAATGGTTCAGCGACGAGCTGCTGCCGCGCCGGCAGTCCCGCTTGGCCGCGTCCCGGCGGGGCGGGGCCAAGCCCATGGCGGTTCCGTTCAGCGCCACATTCTGATCATGCTGGCGGTGGTGCAGATGCAGGTGCAGGTGCTCGGTGGTGCTGGCTTGGGAGGGGGCAAGGTGACGGACCCGTACATGGACGCCGCCGATGCCCCCGGCGGTGCGTTGGCCAAGCCGGTGCCCAGCGCTCGGGGGAATTCCGGACTCCGCGTGGGCGCCATAGTTCCGGTCGCCGTTGTTAGTCAGTGGACGGCTCGCCGCCTGTGGTTTGCCGGGGAGGGCCGTCGGCAGTATGGCGGGTGAGCAGACACAGATAGACGACGACGAGGCGCTGGCGGAGCAGGCCGCGCGGCTCTACCGGTTGCCGGCCACGGAATTCACGGCCGCCCGCAAGGAGGGCGCTGCTGCTGCGCGCTCCGCTGGGAGGACGGCATTGGCTCGGCGGATTGGCGCCCTGGCGAAACCTTCCGCGCCGGCCTGGCTGGTGAATATGTTGGTCATCCATCGCCCACAGGAAGTTGACGGGCTGCTGCGAGTGGGCGAAAAGCTCCGGCAGGCCCAGTCGGAGTTGGACCAGGAGAAAATGCGCAGCCTGAGCCGGGAACGCCGCGAGCTGCTCGCCAAGCTGTCGAAATCCGGCCGGGAGCTGGCCGCCGAACTGGGTTCAAAGGCAAGCGATGCCGTACTCCGGGACCTTGAACAGACGCTGCGGGCCGCCACGACGGATGCATGGGCAGCCGCCGCTGTCCGGACCGGAACGCTGACACGCGCTTTAGCAGCAGACGGCTGGGGCGCGGTGGACCTTTCCGGAGCCGTGGCGGCGCAGGTGCGCCAGGCCGGGAAGGCTGCGTCCGGTGAAAAAGCGGGCGGATCTGCAGGCGGTGAATCTGCTGGCCGACGGTTGACGGGCAAGATGCGGGAAGCGGCACAACGGAAGGCCCAAGCAGCAGATCGCGCGGCAGCGGAGGCGGAAGGGACCGCGGAGTGCCTGCGGCAACAGAACCGCGAACTAACAGCCACGCGTACTGCGTTGCTCACACGGCTCGGTGAGCTGACGGACCTTGCCGAAGAAGCAAAGCGCAACATTGCCGCCGCGGACCGGGAGGTGGAGCGCGTGCAGCGGCAGCAGGAGCACGCGGCGCGCGCCGCAGCCACGGCCCGTAGCGCTGCCGAGCGGGCGGCGGACCGCTTGAGCGAGCACTGACCCCCACTCCGTACGGAAGGAGCCGGTGCGAAAGGAACGGGCGCGAAAGGAAGGAGTGCGAAAGG